>JAJDAB010000293.1 GCA_029262095.1 Candidatus Hydrogenedentota bacterium | reverse complement strand
GTTGCAGATCGATGCCGATCATCCTACCGTACGCCAGTTGATCGATGCTGCTGCATCTCGTTTTCCAGGATTTGACCCTGCATCACCAATCGATTTAACTGCAGGGGTGATGGGTTTCTCTCCCGACGGCAACTCACTATTGGGAACGATTGAGGGCGTGAAAGGTTTTTACCATGCCGCAGGTCTTTGCGGACATGGTGTTGCGCAAAGCGGCGAATTGGGCGCGATTATAGCGGACATAGTCCTGAACGGGTCATGTAACTACAGCCTCGATGCACTTCGCGCCGACCGGTTTGATGAGGTGTCTGAGCTACAGGATCCCGATCAGGCACAGGCCGCGTGCGAAACGGCCTATGGCGCATACTACGGGCGTTAAGTTTTCTGTTCACCCAGCCAAGTGCGCATAACGGCTCTGAAAGTAGACCAGTGCACCACCTGCGTCTGCACTTTGAATGTGCCTGACCTCTCCCACCAAAATGACGTGATCCCCTCCGTCATATTGCGCCCACGGCGCGCATTCGAACGTCGCTAACGTCCCGGAGAGAACCGGACATCCCCCCTCGCCCTCCATCCAGGAAACGTCGGCCCACTTATCGCCATCCGAGGCCGCGAATTGATTGGAGAGTTCTTCCTGATCGGACGTGAGTACATTCACCGAAAACGCATCAGCCGCTATCATCGCGTCAAAACTCTTGAGCGTGCGCGCGACACTAAACAAGATCAACGGCGGGTCGAGCGAAACCGAGCTGAATGAGTTAACCGTAATCCCGATCGGTGGCCCCTCTTCCGTTGGGGCTGTCACCACGGTAATCCCCGTCGCGAACTGCCCCAGGGCTGCCCGAAATTCCTTAACTGTAAATGACGCAGCAGACTTACTTTCCATTGTTTTCATCTCCGAAATCCAATAGGGCATTTACCTGTTCGACGGTGTCGGCAAATCGATCGAGCGCCGCAGCGGTGCGTGTGATTTGTTCGTCCGCCTCCGCCCAGCGCCGCTCCTCAATTGCCTCACGAACGCCGGGCATGGTCTTCACGCCATAGCCGGTATAGAATCCCGGCGCGTAGACCTGATGGCGAAACCATGGCCGACCAGGCAGGCCTCGTCCGTCGACCAATTGACGTTCACTTTGAAAAAGCAATCGATTCACCTCGTGCCGCTGATCCACGGTGAGTGGCGCTCCAGCACTCAGATCATTGTCTTTCACCAATTCGGCCAAGCGGTCTCGCGCGTTGAGTAGGGGAGCAAAGTTCAGATGCGGCACAGCACTCTTCGATTTAGGTGCAAAGAATTCCTTCGTCGGGTCCGCCGCCAGTTTCACCTGACCTTCAAGCAGCAGGCGGTTGAATTCATCGGTTTCCTCGCGCAACGCATCCGCCTTCTCCACGAGGCTGTCCACATACTCGCTATACGTTGTGGACGCCGCAGCGAAATCCCACGGCAATACGTCGGCATCGAGCAAGCGAATTGTTAACCGCCCGCACACCTGCGCCAATGCGACGCCATATTCGTATTCCGGATCAACGTACGTTGAGTAATGGTCGAACGTATCGAAACACGTATGGTACTCACCCCCCACGCCTTCTCCGCCAAAGGCAATATTGAACGACGCTATTCCAAGATGCTGCAAGAACGGTGAATAGTCCGAACCGGAACCCAATGCGGAAAGCCGCAGTTCCTTACTTTGTTTCGCGTGTTTCTTCTGATCCGTTGTTCCGTTCACCAAACGACGCGCACGCAGTCGCTCACCCACGCTGACCCCGGTCTGCGGATCCAGAACCGAGTATGCGACTTCCGAAGCCATTGTTTGCAGCCCATGCGAACCACCCATTGATAGGAAGCCACGCGAATTGCCGTCGGTATTGATGTATGCAACCGCTTTCTCGCTAAGGACATCGCGATGATGCTCCACCCACTCAGTAGACCCCAGTAGCCCAGGCTCCTCTGCATCCCAAACCGCAAATACAGCAGTCCGTTTCGGCCGCCAACCTGATTTCGCAAGCGCGCCGAACGCTTTCGCCTGTGCCATAAGCGGGACCAACCCGCTCATCGGATCACGCGCGCCAATAACCCACGCATCGTGATGATTGCCGCGAATGACCCATTCGTCGGGATACGTCGCTCCCTTCAGACGAGCGATGACGTTATAGGCGGGTACCAAATCCCAATTGAATGAGATGCTAAGCTTTACGATCGATCCACCCCCGCCCCCCAACCGATAGGTAACGGGAAGCGCGCCCCTCCAATTCGCGGGTGCTGTTGGTCCGTCCAACGTTCGCAACAGCGGTTCCGCGTCAACGGAAGAGATCGGCAAGACTGGAATCGACATGACCGTGCCGCTCTCTTCGACAGAAACACGTTCGGCATTCTTGGTCGCGCCGTAGTTTGGCGTGAGCGGATCGCCTGGCCGCTTCGGCATGTCGAGAACCGAACCACGCTGCACCGCGGTGCCGTGCTTGAAGGCGCCGGACGGGTATGCGTCGCCCCGTGCAAACCCGTCGGCCAGCGGGTCGTTGTATATGAGACAACCGATTGCGCCGTGCTCCGCCGCGACTTTGGGCTTTATGCCACGCCACGATCCACCGTACCGAGCGATGACAATCTTGCCCGAGACATCGATACCATTTCGCTCAAGTACTTCGTAGTCGCTTGGCAATCCTTGATTCACATAGACGAGAGCGCCCGTGACATCGCCATCAGCGGAATACGCGTTGAAGGGCGGTAACGCCTCGCGCTCCAACGCCTTAGCCGCCGAATCGCTTGATACGATTGTCTCCGTAAGCGACGCAGTGAACGGAAAAGGCTTAAGCTGTTTGAGCGCGCGCGCCTTCGGTGTCGGATACAGGACGTGGAAGACTTCAATTTCGACGTCGAATCCCCACTCGCGGAACAAACCGGCAATGTATTCCGCATTCGCTTTCGCTTTTGGAGACCCAGCGTGATGCGGCCGGTCGGTCATATGCCGCATCCAATCGCACAAATCGTCCGGATGGATGTGATCGTCGTATCGCGATTCCAAATCGCGCAACTCGGTAGCAGCGCCATCCATGAATCCGGTGATGTGATCATCGGCAAAGGGCGCGCCAACCGACGCACCTGCAATCAGTAGCGCGGCGACAGTCCGAAATCTATGCATGGTTCTCGTCCTCAAGCAGTGAGTCAGCCTCTCGTGTGAGGATAAGAGCCGCCGCGCCGTGGAGTCAACGCGGACGTCAGACGATCACCACGCCCGCATTTCGATGCTGCTCGCTTTTTCGCGCAGCATGTCCACGTTCAACGGCCGGATTTCCGCATTTCGCTTGTCGCGCTCCAGCGTCACGATCGGGCGGTCCAGCCGCGCAGGATTGATGGTACTCACCCGGCCACGAAACCCATCGCGATCCCCACCGCGAATAACGACGCGTGCCCCACTAGGATAAATTGGGGTCGCCTGTAGAAACGCCCCGACGACGGCCTTGTTCAACTGAATTCCCGCAGCATCCCGTAACGCAGCAATCGCTTGGTCTGGTGATAATCCGCCATCGCGGCTCTTGCCGCTCTTCAACGCGTACATATTGGCCACGGCTGAAATTTCTCCAATCAACGTTGGGAGTGGGCGCAGGGCCCACCGCGAAACACTCAACGCATTCTGGCCGAATACGCCGCGCGGTTCGCCCGTACCGTCCGTACACTCATGGTGCTCAAGGGCAACATGCGCCGAAAGCGCTTCGACATATTCCGTTTCACGCAACAGTCGATACCCCAACAAAGGGTGTAGCCGATGCCGCTCGGCAGATTCCAAATCTCTCGGCAAATAGATCAGGCCAATATCTTGTAGCAATGTCCCAGCGATCAGTTGCCCCGTACGATGGTGCGGAACGCCAATAGCGCGCGCGATTAGTGCTGCGGCGACGCTTGTAATCATCGCGTGAACATACAACGAGGCGTCCGCTATCTTCAGCTCAACAAGTGCTGCCAGCACTTTCGGCTTGAATTCTGAAACGATGGTTCGAGTGATAAGGCCGCGAACGTTTTCACGATCGCCGAACAATGCCGTGACAGTTGGCGACCGATACGCAATGTTCAAGTCTGTCGCGGCCTGACGGCGAAGCGACGGGACCCGATCCATGGGAGGAATCCCCCGGGATGCTAGAGCTTCAAGACCAGCGGTCAACCAAGATTCGTCAATCCGTTCTTGCGTAGCTTCGAAAGCATCGTCGGCATCCACGATAATATTCGTGTGGCCGGCTGCCTCCAGAGCCACCAATGAATCGCGCGTCAAACACGCATGCTGCGCCACGGCGACCGTTCCGTCATCCTCAACAATGGCACGCCCCACGATTTGGCCGGGGCGGCACTTTGCCAAGTGCAACATCCGAAGTGGCATCGCTAACAAATCCCCCGACTGACCTACGTAAAAGTATTGTGCGCCGTTCCCTCGCCGCCCTTACATTATTGCATCAATCATCACTATCGTCTAAATGTCATCCCGCAATGTCCGTTGAGCAAATGAAATCGGGCCGACGGCGAGGCTCTTATCCCCGGAACACCGAATCGTGATACACTGAATTTTAATCCAGATAAACAGGCCGCGCATTGATGCAACGAATCTTACATGTCGACATGGATGCATTCTTCGCATCCGTCGAGCAGGTCCTCGACCCGTCGCTAAAAGGGAAGCCCGTCATCGTCG
>JAJDAB010000292.1 GCA_029262095.1 Candidatus Hydrogenedentota bacterium | reverse complement strand
CGATTCGCCAATCCCAGCCCAACGGCTTTACGATCGGTTCGATAAGATGGCCTCCACGCGCAAAGTAACTGTTGTTCAATTGTGCAGCCGCTTCACGATTGCCTAATTCCGAGAGGGCCTCTGCCTCGATGTCGCCATCGGCGATCGACGCCTCCAGCGCGGTTCGCTCTGCGGCGAATTGTTCTTCAATTTCGACCGAGCGCGGAAAATAGGCGAGCGCCCAGACGATGACTGTAATCGCAAAAATAATCGTACCCGCACGTCGCAAGAACTCTTTGCCTTGGCGATAGACCTTACTCGCGACAACGCGTGGTTGCGGCCACTTGTAGCTCGGAAGCTCGAGTAGGAACGGTGGCGTTTCGCCTTTGAGTAGCGTCTTTTTTAGAATCCACGCCATCGGCACGGCGACGGCAATCCCGATGCAATACATCGCGAATAGCGTTGCGCCTTGTACGCCGATCAGCCCACCAAGGATGCGTTCGTTCGGTACGAACGCCGCAATCATCAACACGTAGACGGGCAACCGGGCCGAACAACTCATCAATGGCGCCACCAGCATGGTGGTAAAGCGATCGCGGCGATCGGCGATTGTGCGCGTCGCCATTACGCCGGGAATCGCGCATGCAAAACTAGAGAGCAGTGGAATAAACGACTGCCCGGAAAGACCGCACCGGCTCAACAAGCGGTCCATCAAGAATGCCGCGCGCGCCATGTATCCGCAATCTTCGAGCAGGGCTACACAGGCCATCAAAATGAGGATCTGTGGAAGGAAAATGAGCACGCTGCCAACGCCGGTGATGACGCCATCCACAATGAGACTTTGTAATACGCCTTCGGGAATCTGCGATGTCATGGTCTCGCCGACCCATCCGACGCCGCCATCAATAAGATCCATCAACGGCCCAGCCCAAGCATAAATGGCTTGGAATACGACGACCATCAGAATCGCAAATACTATGGTTCCGCCGACCTTGTGGGTGAGCACCGCATCGATACGATCCGACGTTGTCGTCACTCGTTCGGTCGGTTTGCTCACGCCGCGACTTACGACATACTGAATCCAGGAGTAACGCCCACGCGCCTCTAGGCCGGCCAAGGATGCTCCAGCGCCGGCACGCGCGCGTCGTTCTTCGAGTCGGGATTTGAATCCGTCTTGGAGAAGCGAGGCCATGCGCTCTTCCGCGTAACCGCCCTTGTCCACGAGAATCCGGAAGGCTTCCATTGGGTGTACGTCGTGCCCAATTTCCGAAGCATGTTCCAGCAATTCATCGCGAAGCGATTCCCATTCATGTCGCAATTCATCGGGCCATTCTGGTCCATCGCGACCGGGTATTGCCGAATCGTGCGCGGTCTTTGCGAGGACGTCGAGCAGGGATGACACGCCTTCACCGCTGTGAGCGCAAATGGGCACAACGGGGACGCCTAACGCGTCCGCGATCACGAGCGTATCGATTTTGATTTTCCGGCGTTCGGCCAAGTCCATCATGTTCAACGCGACAACAATGGGTTTATTCAACTCGCGCAGTTGAGAGACCAAGTAGAGATTGCGTTCGAGATTTGTTGCGTCGACGACTGCGAGCACCGCATCGATTGGCTGCTCGCCTTTCTGTTGACCAAGCAATACGTCAGCGACAATCATTTCGTCAGGTGATCGTGCGGCGAGGCTATAGGTTCCGGGCAGGTCTACGATGTCGGACGCGTTCCCGTTGAGACGCATTGATCCGCTTTTGCGTTCAACCGTAACTCCGGGGTAATTGCCTGTGACATGCGACAAGCCCGTGAGCGCATTGAATAGGGTGGTCTTACCGACGTTCGGATTTCCGACGAGTGCGAAATGCATGGTTCTAATGGCCGCCGGATACGGCGATCATGCTCCGGATGGAGCGGCCGCTTCATCGATGGTGATCAGGGCCGCTTCACTCTTACGCAGTGAAAGGAAATATCCGCACACCGTAATTTCGATGGGATCGCCCAAGGGCGCTAGTCGAACCACCTCGACTTCCGCGCCTTCAATAACCCCCATTTCCTGAATGCGTTGGTGGATCATCGAATCGCCTTGCAGTTTGTGGACGACGCCGCTTTGCCCGGGCGTCAATTGGTCGAGGGTTCGCATCGACGCACGATTCAGTGGCGCGCGTTTGCGCTTTCGGGATTGAGTTCGGGGTGGGAAAACGAAACCGAATCTTCGGGTATTGACCGCGCCGGTGACACCCAGATGTGCGCGACATCGTCGCCGCGTAAACACAATCGGCTTCCATGATTAAGCCGCACAATCATGGTCGCGCCCGTGCGAACCACATCCAGCTCGACGCCGTCGTGAATCCCCATCGCCCGCAATCGGCTGCTGAACGATGTGTCGGTGCCCAAGGACTCGACCCGCACGGCTTCACCCGGTGCGCAGCAACCGAGTGGTATGTTTTCCGGACTCATCATGGTTCGCTCCAAATGTTCGGGCAATCTACCAAATCAACTCATGTATCCGAGGTGAATTCTGCGGGATACAAACACTCACCGCCCTCACACAACGGACATTCTTCGCTCGATTTGCACGCCGTCTGCATACTCGAAATCAGTTCGTGCACTTTGGCCTCACGCGTTTCGTCACCACATATGAATCGCATCAGGCCGGTCAGCCGACGACCCGTCTCTAGACTCATCAAATGTTCCATCTTGCACGCATCACCTAGCGCGACTTCTTTCGGCACTTTCAATACGTCTTGGAAAAATTTGGAGAGGATTTGGAAGTTACGTTCGACCAGTTGCGCCATAAACCGGCCTTCATCAGTCAACAACAAAAAGCGATGGGGGTCTTCTTCGACCCAGCCACGTTTCTTGAGCTGCGTGAGCGACATTGACGCAGCGCCGCGCGAAACCTCGAGCATGTCGGCGACATCGGTGACCCTGGCATAGCCGAATTCTTCGCGCAGTGCGTCGATGGCCATCAGGTAGTGGGCCGCGGAATGGGTGATATCGTTTCGCTCGAATTCGCGCCAATACGACGAGTCGTTTATGGATTTGCTCATCAAGGATTCCCTTTGTTAAGCATGCTTAACGATTGCGAAGCGCATTCTACTATCTGATAAGTAGCATGTCAATTCGATTGGCCGCTGAAATCAGTGAGCAGCAACTGAACGTAAACTGCCGTGGGCTAATACGTTAGGCGATTCTCTGCCTGACGGCTCGAGGAAATATGGGGGTACTAGCCGTTTTGGACGCGTGGTGCGCTTTCGTCTGGAACAAATTGTTCAACACAGCAGCGGTTGCGCCCTTCCGACTTGGCTCGGTAGAGCAGTTCGTCGGCTTGATGAAGCAGCATCTCGACACTGGCAGTAGACTCCGGCGGCACCCAGAGCGCTCCGATACTTATGGTAACGGGGAGTAACCGGCCATCGCTCTCGATGGGTTTCCCGCCAACACCTAGGCGAAAGCGTTCGGCAACGGGCGTGATGGATGCTTCATCCACGTCATCCAGGACAAGGAGAAATTCCTCGCCGCCATACCGCCCGACGGCGTCGTACTCCCGCTTTACTCTTACGAGCCGTTGAGCGACCTGGATCAATACGTCATCGCCAGTCTGGTGCCCGTGTTCATCGTTGAACGACTTGAAGTGATCGATGTCGCTGATCGCAACAACGAACGGCGTTTGCGACCGCTTTGATCGGCTCAATTGATCGGCAAGTCTGGACAGAATGGCATTTCGATTGGGAATTTTTGTTAGAAAGTCGGTATGGGCGGCTTCATAAAGTTTGGCATTCGCTTCTTCTAGTTCAAGCGTCAAGTTGACCAAGCGGATACCCGCGCCGAGCCTGGATCGCAATTCTTGAGGATGGTAGGGCTTGGTGAGATAGTCATCAGCGCCCGAGATAAGCGCGCTGACAATGTCGTCTGTGTTGTCTTTCGCGGTCAGAATCAGAACGAACGTGAATGGTTGACCTTCGCGCATCTGCAACTGTTCGCATACTTCAGGACCGTCCAGTCCGGGCATCATCCAGTCGATAACGGCAATTCGCGGGGGATCGTCTCCAGAGAGAATTCGCCAAGCGTCATCGCCGTTATCAACGGCAATCACCTCGTGTCCCCAGCGACGTAGACTGGCTTCTAGAATCTTACGTGAAACGGCATCGTCTTCGGCGACCAGTACGCGCATCGAACCCCCAAAATCCGTCCCCCCGGAACAGAATACGGAGTGAAGTATACCAGAACAGCGACTTTGTGCTACCCAATTAAGGGAAGCGTATCGAATCGCTGCTGCAACACGCCGGTCGAATCGGTCTCGAACCAATCTTCAAGTACAGTGGCATAGACGCTACGAAAATCGGTTTTGTATTTCAGATCGCCCTTATCGAGGTCGTTCAAGTCCGGCATCGATCCGTGAAGCCCTGGACGTACATTCGATCCCACCAGGAACATGGGAGCCGCAGTTCCGTGGTCGGTTCCGCCGCTGGCGTTTTGTCCGACTCGCCGGCCGAATTCGGAGAAAACCATGGTCAAGACGCGATCGGCCAAACCTTCTTTTTCTAGGGTCTCCTGGAATTTCGCCAAGCTATCACTGAAATTCGACAGCAGCGTATCGTGTTTACCCAATTGACCGGCGTGGGTGTCGTAGCCGCCCATCGACACATAGAATATACGAGTGGCGAGGTCGCCTTTAATGAGCCCGGCGATGGTTTGAAGCGGATCGGGCCGACCCCGGCGGTTGGGTTCGTGGCCTGCTCGATCCGCCGCTTCACGCACTTCGCGTGAACTCATGATGGCATTCGATGTGGTGTGCTGCAGAAAATCGAGCGTCGGATTGTCTGCGTGCTTTTTTTCATTCAGCTGTGTAAATGCATCGACGGTATCGCCGCCCTTGCCCTCACGCCAGCCGAACTGTTCGGGTCGGTCAAACACCACCCCGAACCCTTTTTCCCCGTCGAAAGCTTGCGGTCGTTCTTTCATGATTGCAACGCCGGCTTGCGGCCGGGCCCTACCCGAACACGTGTTGTCAAAATAGCGGCCTATCCAACCCGACCCGACAAAGGCGTCCGAGTCGCTGGCGGTGTGCCAAATCTCCATGGAGCGAAAATGCGACCGGTCGGGATTTGGGTAGCCCACATTTTGCACGAGCCCCAGCTTGCCATCGTCGTATAGCCGCATGAGTCCTTTTAGCCGGTCGTTGAACGCCAAGTCGTCATTGAATTTCAGCAGGCGATCTTCCTTCAACCCGATCGATGGGCGGCTGCGGTAATATTCGTCATTGCTATAAGGCACTACCGTGTTGAGGCCATCGTTTCCGCCGGACAGCTGGACGACCACCAACACGCGATCGTCCTTGAATCCGTCGACCGGAAGCGTCGCTCCGGACACCGATTGTGTGAGGAAGGCGGGCGCCAGTCCGATCGAGGAAAATAGCGCGCTACTCTTCAAGAACTGACGACGGTTCATTGCGATGTGCATGTTCTAGTTCCCTTTGTCTAATGTTGCTACCGCTGCGCGAAGAGCGGAGTGAAAAATCAAGTTGATTCGTTAGCAGAGTTGGTATTCGGCGCTACTGGTTAGCAAGTGCAATGCCGCACGCATGCGCTGTCCACTGACACTGTTCGGCGTCATCGGTGTACGTTCCCGCGCACCCATTGCTTCAACAATCGTTGCGCGCTGATCGGGCGAAAGCGATACGGACAGGAAATAGTCGCTCAGCGTGTCCACACATTCGCCCACAGTTTCAAACTCGAATTGGCTGAAAAAAGCATTCGCATCCCATGGCACAGGGCGATTCGGTTTGCGTTCCATCATCATAGGTTTGTCCGCTTTTCCGGTATTGCGCTTATTCTGTTGCATCCGGTCATCACGCGTGGCGCGTGGCGCGATGAGCATTCCAGGCAGGTTATACCGGTAGAGCAGGGCGTTCGCGTTGATCCATGCGCGGCCTCCATCCCATCCCTTTACGTTGGGCGGGTAAAACAACTCCTGGCCAAGCTGACGCATCGCGGTATTCACCGAGGTATACGGCGGCTGCTCCACGCCCAAATCTGAACACATTTGAACGATGAGTTGTGCGGGACTCTTAATTTGGGTACCGACCGCTTTATCGCTATAGAACGCATTCGACGCGAACATCAGTTCTAGCATCGGTTTCATTTCGTAATCGTTCTTGCGAAGCGTTTCCGCAAGCTCCATTACGATTTCCGGTTCCGGATTTTCATAGACGAAATACGTCCACAATTCGCTCGCGATATATTCGGCGGTAGCGGGTTGTTCGAAAATGATGTCGTAGATGTCCCAACCGTCGAAGTCGCCCTTCTGCCCCATGAACGTCTTCGATCCAAAGTCGTGTTGATCCTCGCGGTACTGAAACGTTTCGTGATCGCATGTCCATCCGGTAAATGCACGCGCCGAGTTCTTGATGTCTGCCTCGGAATAATTGCCCACGCCCATCGTAAACAATTCCATCAATTCACGCGCCCAATTCTCGTTGGGCTTCCGCTTCGTGCTGCGATTGTTGTCGAGATATCGCAACATCGCGGGCGACTGGCCCATCTCGATTGCGAGGGTCTTAAAATTGGCGGATGCGTTGCGGCGGGCGATGTCGTTCACTTGCCAATTGAGCAAGGGCTCCTGAACCTTCTGCGCTGACGTCGCAAAATGGCCGTGCCAGAACAGCGCTAGTTTTTCTTGGAGCGGTCGCTTCGTCGTCATCATCCGGTGAATCCACCAGCCTTTGAGACGGCCCATCGATTTACGTTCTTCTTTGCGTCGATCGTTGCGGATCTTGCGGCGTTCTTCTTCATCCGCGTCGCCGTACAATTCGTTCAATTCGCGACGGCTGGGATTGTCGATGACAAGGTCAGGCTTTTTCACGGACTCGAATTGGGTCTCGTAATAAACGAGCTCTCGGACTGCCGTTCCTACATCTAGACCGGCGAGCCGATCCAGCCGTTCCCGAGGAACGCCAAACCCCGCCCGGTTCAGCAGATGCCGCGCGTTGCGCGCATCCCACGCATCACGCCCCAGTGGTTTTAAAAGCGGTGTACTCAACGGAATAGACCTTTCTCTAGCGTAGGTTGTCCATCAAGGCAACGTGGACGACAAGTATACAACACCACTATCAGGCTGCCGGTTCCATGAACAAATGCGGCTGGGTGCGCCGTCGACGCGAAACCGGTCTATAATGGCCCCTTTCAGCAGGGATGGCTATCGGTAGATGACGTGGGAACCTGAAATAGAAGAACTCCGTCGGCGCGAGGCGCTTGCGCAGGAAATGGGCGGTCCGGAACGGGTCCAACGGCAGCATGACGCAGACCGGTTGACCGTGCGCGAACGCTTGGAACGGCTACTCGACGACGATTCGTTTCACGAGACCGGGGCTCTTGCGGGCAAAGCCGAGTATGACGAGCACGGCCAACTCATCGATTTCACCGCTTCTAATTTCATCTTCGGTTCGGGTCGAATTGGTGGCCGGAAAGTCATGGTC
>JAJDAB010000291.1 GCA_029262095.1 Candidatus Hydrogenedentota bacterium | reverse complement strand
TCCTTTAATGTTTTTAAACCATGTGTTCGACGCCGGGTGGGCAATGTTCCACCGTGGCCGGGTCTACATCGGGGCCGCCGGCCATGGTGGAATTTGGCCCTCCCGGACGAAGAACAAATTTACGTCATTTTTCATCTACCTTTTCCACGCGCGTGGTTGCGCCGCCGTTGCCGAAGCGGAGCGTTAGCACATCGTCGGGCTTTAGTGTAGCGGCATCGCGGACCACAGTCTTGTCCGCATTGTTCCAGGCGATGGCGTAGCCGCGTGCGAGCACGGCGAGTGGGCTGAGGGCGTCGAGCTGGGCCATGACGGGCGCGAGGCGGTTGCGGGCGTTTGTGACGACGCTGCTTGCGGCGCGGCTCAATCCGACGCGCGACCGTGCGAGCCGGGCTTGTGCGTCGGATACGCGGCGCGCTGGCGATAACAGCCCGTGTGCGTGGACCGCGCGGTCGAGCCGTTTGCGGGCATCGGCGACGGCGTCCGCCATGTGGTCGTGGAGGCGCATTCGCAATTCGTCGGCTTGTTGTTTGCGTTGGCGGACGAGTTCTTCGGGTCGCTGAAAGACGTAGCTCGCGTGCGCAAGACGCAACCGGTTGCGGCTTTGTTCAACGGATCGCGTCGTTGCTTTCGTGAGCCGTTCGGAGAGATGGAGGACCCGTTTATCGAGCGCGGCGCGTTCTTGAACCACCAATTCGGCGGCGGCGGACGGCGTTGGTGCACGTACATCGGCCGCGAAATCGGTCAACGCGAAATCGATTTCATGGCCGACCGCGGAAATGATTGGTGTCTGCGTTTCGAATACGGCGCGGACGACTTGTTCTTCGTTAAACGGCCAGAGATCTTCGAGCGAGCCGCCGCCGCGTCCGATAATCATTACGTCAACGCCATACGCTTCGAGTGCGCGGATACCCTCGACGATTTCCGGCGCGGCTTCATCGCCTTGAACGCGCGCGGGATAGAGAATCACATGGACATTCGCGAACCGGCGATTGATGACGTTGAGCATATCGCGAATGGCGGCACCGGTCGGTGAGGTGACGATGCCGATTCGTCGCGGCAACATCGGTAAGGTTTTTTTGTGTTCCTCGTCGAACAGCCCTTCTTCTTGCAGTTTCGATTTGAGTTTGTCGAACGCGAGTTGTAGCGCGCCGACGCCCTTGGGATGCATCTCCTCGCAAACGATTTGGTAGCTGCCCCGTTTCTCGTAGACGGTGACGAGACCGTAGACCACGACATCCATACCGCTGTCCGGATCAAAGCCGAGCTTACGCAAACGTCCGCGAAACATGACGGCATCAATCTGACTGTCTTTGTCCTTCAGCGTGAAATAGGAATGCCCGGCGGGCGATACGCGGAAATTGGAAATCTCGCCACCCACCCACACCTGGCCAATCTGGCCTTCGAGCAGGCCTTTGACCTTGCGCGTGAGCTGGTTGACTGTGAGGACTTCTGGGCGTTCCGCAGACATGAGCGCGATTGTAGCGAAGGCTGAATGCGATCGCGAACAGCATTAGCATCGAGAATCAATAATTTCGATTCGTGCGATTATTGGCTTCCTGTAATTCGCCATTCATAAAATGGGTGATCCCGAGCGAAGCCGAGGGATCTACTCCGATTCTCAGATCGATCGCATGTTCGTGGTAGATCCCTCTCCTTCGCTCGGGATGACAAAATGGGTTGATGGATAGTCGAGCGTGTAGCGGTAGCAAGCCAAAGCACTCCATATGGTTTATTCCCCCGATTCGCTCAGCGATTCCAAGAATTCGTTGGGTAGTTCGGCGAGCCGCGCACCGTCGTAGTCGCCCAATGTTGTGTGAATGTGTAGCTCCTCGCTGATCATGGTATACGCGATTATCGAACCGTCGTCGTCAACAAGGAATTGAATTGCGGCGTACACGTCGGGCAAGTCTTCTTTCGATTCGACTCGATCAGGGAAGCGCTCCTTGTCTGCCAGCGAGGCGACGTTTTCCTCGTATTGTTGCGACCGATCAAGAAAGTAATAGACCGTGTGAGACTTGAAATGGCATGAGTATTCCGGTTGTCTACCGAAGATCTTTTCTGCTTCCGCTATCTCCATACCGATTCGGAGTTCGCGGTAGGCGAAACGATCCGCCCGTGATTCGATCAAGGGGTAGGAAAGGAGCATCCAAATGGTGAGGATGCCGGCAAGAACGACGACGATCAAACATGCAATCCAAATAGGGATCGCTCTGATTGCGCGAATCGCGGAGTGTCGATGTCGTTGATCGGCGACCATCAAACAGATTCTATCGAATGGCGTTTGGCAGTGCCACGTTGACAAAAATAGGAAGAGCGCGGAGCGATTTGCTCCGCGCTCCTGAAGGTGTGTTTACGCTTCCCAGCCGGGACGCGGTACGGGGGCCGTGGGATAGCTTTCGTCGAAGGACCAGACTTTCGGGACGATGCTGAGATCGGAATTGAGCGCTTTGTCCCAGGTCAGTTGTTCGCCGGTGTAAGCGGACATACGGCCCATGATGGCGGTCATGGTGCTTTCCGCCATGCGGACGCCTTCGTTTAGATATGGGCCTTCCTTCGTGATGCTTTTGACGAGATCGATGTGTTCTTGGATGTACGGGTCGATGATATTCTCGTTGGGCGTGTCTTGCATATCGCGGCAGTCGCTACGGCCTTTGGTTCCGGTGGCTTGTTCGAATACGCCGCCGTCGGATTTGCCCCAGTGACGACACAGGCTGGTGAGTTGGACGCCGCCCGCGTATTCGTAGTCACAGGAGAAATGGTCGTAGAGATCGCCGTATACGGCCGCGTCATCTTTCCATGCCCTGCCGCCGGAAGCGAAGACGGATTCGGGTGGTCCGCCCATGACCCAGTTCGCGACATCGAGGTTGTGGACGTGTTGCTCGACGATGTTGTCGCCCATGACCCAACAGAACGCATACCAGTTTTTCATGCAGTGTTCGAAATCGCTCTGCTCGGGTTTGCGTGGACGGGCGAAGGGTAAGGTTCCGCACCAGTATGCACGCAAGGCCAGCACATCACCGATGGCGCCGTCGTGAATTTTCTTGATGGTTTCGACGTACGGTGTTTGGTGGCGCCGCTGTGTACCCGTTACAAAGCTAAGCCCTTTTTCCTCGGCCTTCTTTGCGGCCGCGATAAATTGGCGAATCCCGGGCGGGTCGACCGCGGCAGGTTTTTCGGTGAAGATGTGTTTGCCGGCCGCGACTGCAGCTTCAACATGTTTAGGCCTGGAGTACGGCAAAGTGCCTTCGATAAGGATGTCGATATCGGAGGCGAGAATTTTCTTGTATGCGTCAAACCCGCTGAAAACGTGATCGTCGTCAATCGCGACTTTGCCCTGTACCTTCGGGTTCTGCGTGCCTTCGTATTTTTTGCGCGCGGCGTTCGCTTTGTCCTCGAACAAATCCGCGACGGCGACCAACTGCACGTTGTCATTGCCCAACATCATTTGCATGGCTGCGCCGGTGCCGCGACCACCGCAACCCAGCAGACCAAACTTGAGCGTTTCCGCGCTGGCTGCTTTTGCTTTGGAAGCACTTAGAATGGCGAATCCAGTAGCGGCGGTGACTTTCGTGAAGTCCCGCCGTGAAATGCGCTTATTGTTCGCGTCCTGCATGACCCTCTCCTCAAGATCTAGCCCGTAAAAGTAGCGTAACGCTGAGCGCACTGAGCCCAGCGATTTCGAGATCAAATCACGATAGCATACGAGCGGTGCATTGTGTAACGAACCGGGGCCGGTATTAGGCGAGGGCAAAAGAAAACGCCGCCGTCAATGATTCGACGGCGGCGCTATGAAATCGCGAATTGATTAACCGGTTACGATCCTTC
>JAJDAB010000290.1 GCA_029262095.1 Candidatus Hydrogenedentota bacterium | reverse complement strand
CAACGCGTTGTTCGGCCTTCGGTAGAGTAGGAAATTGCCCGCACTCTTGCGAACTGCTGGGCCGAGTGACGGCCACATGGCGATTAAGCGTTCCGCGTCGGCGACACTGCCATCGCTGGTGATTTGCGCGATAGCCGCGGTCTGAATTGATCGCGGTTCGCGTGTGTCGAGTAAATCGAACAAGAAGTCCGCACGTGATTTATAGGGGGCAAATGCAACGATTCCGAGTTGCTCAGTACGTCGGTCGGGATTCGCGCTCTTGTCCTGGACGATACCTTGGGCGCGGATGAGCAGGTTCGCTTGCGTTTCGTCGAGCTCCGCACCCATGGCCCGGCCCGCGCGTAATGCCTGCCGAACTAGTTCCGGCGACTGGTCGCCGAGGGCGCGATCAATAAGCGCGACGACGTTGGCGTCAACACCGCGCGGTTTGGAGTCGCTTGATTCGATTCCGGTTGCAACGCCACGGAATGCTGCTGTTAACAATGGCCCGTGAGACTGCGCGGCGATAAGTAGGTCCGCCCATGCGGTCGAGTCAGCATTCGTGGCAGCCGTACGGGCGACCAATTCAACGAATGCCGTGGCGCCCTCGCGATTCGCCACAGCGTCCCGGGCCAGTATGTGTTCGACAATTGACGTGGGATTTTTCGCCGTTGCCGCCACGGCCATTCGAGTCCATGGGTCATCGATGTCCTGTTCAAGAATCGTGGCGAGTGCATCATAGACCGCTGCGTCTTGCGGTGCGGTTTGCAGTGTAATTGCCGCGAATAACCGTACCCTTTCGTCGGCATCGTTCGCCATGTTCAAAACTAATTCAAGCGTTTTTCGATTTTCTCCTACGGTGTCTATCGAATTTTGCAGCGCATTCTCTCGAACACCGGGGTCGTCGTCCTCAAGCAATGTATTGAACACCCCGACATCTAACGCGCCCATCCCGCGCAGCGTCCACATCGCATGCATGCGTGCTTGTGGACTCGGCGAATCTGCGACCGTCTTTTCGAGTAGCGGAATGCAATCCCTGTCCTTCCATTCCACAAGGAGCCGTTGTGCCGTGTCGCGCCACCATTTGTTCGGATGCGCGAGATGGCTCACGACTGAATCTAGATCGCCGCGATCGAATTTAGGTGTTGTCCGCGCTAGGCCTGTCTTTGGCGTGATGCGGTAGATGCGCCCTTGGTCTTTGCCCGCATTGATATCCATATCGGCTTCCAGCTCGTCTGGAATCCACTCGGGATGTTCGATAACGTCGCGGTGCATATCGAGGACGTAGAGCGCGCCATCGGGCCCAACGCTCATGTTGACGGGGCGAAAACTTCGATCGGTCGATGCGAGAAACTCAACACGTTCACGGCCTCGCGAAGATTTCAGTGCTGCGCCATTGGGCGACAAAACATCGCGATGGACAAGATTAAGTACGACATCGCACACAAACAGATTGCCGTTGAATTCCCTGGGGAACGCGCCGCCGCCGTAGTAGGTGATGCCGCACGACCCGGAAAAATACCCGGCTTGTTCAGGGTGATTGACGCGTGACTCTTGCACACCAATCGGAAAGATTCGGCCGAGCCCGCCCTCTTCGTGATCGGATATAACGGTTAAGGTGCTTAGTCCCGACGGTGGTAGTGCATCGATGAACTTACCGGGGAAGACGAGTTGGCTGACGTGGTAAAGGTTATGCGTTTGAAAATTCCGGCCCCATTGATCGACCGCCATACCGAATCCACCGGAACTTCGTCCGGTCACTTCAAATTGTTTGTTTCGGAGATCGAAGCGAAAATCAACACCGCGAATCGAAACGGGTTCGTCGCCGATGTTTCCCCAGCTCACACGACCGCTATTGCCGCCGTTGGCTGCATGAATCCAATTGTCTAGTCCGTGGGTGAGGCCGTTGTAATTGTGTTGTGTATTGTCGACGCTGAATCCGGTCAATACGGTTTCGCGTAGATCGGCAATGCCGTCGCGATCGGTATCTTTGATAAAGACCAGATCGGGCGGCGATGCGACCAAGAATCCGCCATTGTAGGGTAGCAATGACGTCCCGACGGGGAAGCCTTTGGCGAACACGGCTCGAGTTTCGTAGACCCCGTCGCCATCGGAATCGGTTAGGCGAACGATTCGCCCTTTTTGTTCCGGGAACGGGTAGCCGGGCATTTCGAGGACGTAGGCGTCGCCGTGCTCGTCGAATTCAAGGTCAACTGGATCGAACACAGTCGGCTCATGAGCGACAATTTCGAGTTGAAATGCGGGGTGAATTTCTAGAGTCGCTAGCGCATCAGCGGGGGATACGGCGGCGGCTAGTCTACCCAGCAAGACGAATAGGAAGAACGCACCGAACTGCGTGCATTTTGGCAGCCATGGACGGATATGCGATAGAGTGTTCATTGAGCACCTCGAAACATTGCGATTTTGGTTGTGCAGCGCGCCGCGAGCGTATAATAGCCCAATGGAATCGGGGTGCGATAATTCGGGCAGATGGAGTAGAAGGATTTGCAATGCCGAAACCGCCGTTGCTGCCAACACTAAACTGGGCTGATGTATTCAAGAGCGGCCAGGACTATTCTGCGTGGATGGCCGCCGCCGAGAATGAAAGTCATCGCGAGAAAATGGTCGAGTTCTACGACCGGGTTACGCTCAGCAGCGCTGATGAAGTGATGCTACGCGGTATTGACCGCCCGGTCCACGTGATTGCGATCGCGGAGGATTGGTGCCCGGATGTCGTGCGGCATGTCCCGATTCTGATGAAGATGGCCGACGCTTCGGATCACATAGCGGTGCGTTACATTTCACGCGAGGCGCATCTGGATGTCTTCGTTCGGTTTCTAACGGTTGGCGGCGAAGCTATTCCAAAGTTCATTTTTCTCAGTGACCAGTTCGTGGAGTGTGGGCATTGGGGTCCGATGCAGGAAGATTGCCGGGCGTTGATCGCACGTGGAAAAGCGTGTGGCGATATGAAGACCGCACGAGTAAAAGTGTTCGAACGCTATAAGGCCGATCCCGATCGCAGGCAGGTGTTGGCGGAACTGGGGGAATTGTTGTCGGTGGCGTCGTGTGCGGCGCCGTAACGGATAAGGACACCTTAGTAATGCGCGTATTCATGTTTGGATTAATCTTCGCGGCTTTGGCCCAAGGGGCGTTGGCGGTGACGTTTCACAAGGATGTCGAGCCAATCTTGCAGCAGAATTGTCTGGAGTGTCATCGGTCGGCGGGGACTAATACGATGGGTATGGTTGCGCCTATGGCCTTTGAAACGTATGAGACGACCCGCCCATGGGCGAAAGCGATTGCGAATCAAGTGGAGGCGGGTACGATGCCGCCGTGGCATGCTTCGGATGAATTCGATGGTGTCTTCGCGAATGAGCGATCCATAAGCGACGCTGAAATCGAGACCTTGGCATCGTGGGCGAAGACCGGTGCGCGCCGCGGCGATCCCGCCGACGCACCGTCGCCGAAAACCTTCGCGGAATCGGACGGTTGGGGAATTGGTACACCGGACTTGGTGGTGGAATTCGAATCGCCGTACTTGATCGAGGACCATGTTGAAGACGAGTACGCAACAATTATGGTTGAGCTGACGGACGAGCAATTGCCGGAAGATCGGTGGATTCAGGCGATGGATTTCCGGCCTGGATCGGAGGCGGTGCATCACATCGTGGTGTTCACGGGGAGTTACCGTGATTCGCTGGGATTTGGTCAGGGCATGCTGGGCGGCATGGGCCCGGGCACGAACGGATCGGTTTTTCCTGAAGGGTACGGCCGGCGGCTTCCGAAGAACGAACGTTTGATGTTCAATATGCACTACCACAAAGAGCGCGGGCCGGGTACGGCTGTATGGGATTCATCCAGTATCGGTTTTAAGTTTCATGATAAGCCGGTCCAGCATGAGGTCAACTGGGGTGCGGTGGGTACGATGAATTTCCAAATACCGGCGTATGCCGAGAATCACGAGGTTGTCGCGAGTGAGACGTTCCGCCGCGACACGATGTTTCTGTCCTTTTTCCCGCACACACATTTGCGGGGCAAAGCATCGAAATATGTCGCGCATTATCCTGATGGCAAGCAAGAAACGCTGTTGTACGTACCCGCATATGACTTCAACTGGCAAACGAGTTATATCTACAAGGAACCGAAATTGATTCCTGCGGGGACTAAGGTGGAAGTCACGATGTGGTACGACAATTCCGAAGAGCGCGGAAAGATTACCAACATCAACCCAAGTCGAACGGTGCGATGGGGCCAGCCGACCACGGACGAAATGATGTACGGATGGGTCGACTATTGCGACGCGAAACCGATTGATACCGCCGAGAGCGGTGACTAGGTGCGCCGCTCCAAAATTGTGTAGCGGTGGCCTGAGAACAGCCGGGAGAGTGGAACGGATTGCACGACATCGAATCCGGCTTCGTTTGCAACGTTGGTTACCTCTTCCAAGCTCAACGTCCGTTTCGGTTGTTTTGGTTTGATGCGGCGCTTGAGATCGTAGATCTGGTTTTTCAGCGTATTCGAATCGAAGTAGGTGAACACGACGGAGTGCTTGCTGATGCGCAGAATTTCTTTGACGTACTCCAGTCGTTCAGCGTGATCGGAAATATGATGGCAAAGGCGGACCGATAAGACGAGGTCGAATGCCTGATCGCGGAAGGGCGTTCCCAATGCGGTGCCGC
>JAJDAB010000289.1 GCA_029262095.1 Candidatus Hydrogenedentota bacterium | reverse complement strand
AGAGCCGGTCCGACGTGTCGTAATCGGTTGAGACGGTTTCGGGATTGCTGTTTACCATGATGGTTTCGTAGCCATCTTCCCGGAGCGCCATTGCGGCGTGGACGCAACAGTAATCGAATTCAATGCCTTGGCCGATTCGGTTGGGGCCGCCACCGACGATAAGAATTTTTTCCTTGTCAGTGTCGAGTACTTCATCCTCCGCGCCGTAGCTCGAATAGTAATACGGCGTAAACGCTTCAAACTCGGCGGCACACGTATCGACCAACCGATACGTGGGAATGATGCCAGCGGCGATACGCTTCTCGCGCACTTCCGTCATCGGAACATTCCAGGCGCGGCCAAGTTGACGATCAGAAAAGCCCAGTTCTTTCGCATGGCGCAACGCATCATTGTCATCTGCTGACGTCTGCTCAAGCGCCTGTTCTTCTTCGATGATCGCGACCAGATTGTCTAGAAACCACGGGTCGATACCGGTGACGCGGTGTACGTCTTCGACCGTCGCTCCAGCCTTGATCGCCTCGGCAACCCGAAACATCCGATCCGGCTTGGGGGTGCGAATATATTTCAGCAATGCCGCGCGTTCTTCTTCGATGGAATCCGACGCGGTCAGCCGGCCGTTCTGGCGGTTCAACGTCAGCCCCGATCGCCCAATCTCTAACGATCGCAGGCCTTTTTGCAACGACTCCTTGAACGTGCGACCGATACTCATCACTTCGCCGACGCTTTTCATTTGCACTGTGAGCGTTTCGTCCGACCCTGGAAACTTTTCAAATGCCCAACGTGGGATTTTGGTAACGCAATAGTCGATGGTGGGTTCGAACGACGCCGGCGTTTTTTGGGTAATGTCATTTGGAATTTCGTTGAGCGTTAGCCCGACGGCCAATTTCGCTGCTATTTTTGCTATCGGAAATCCAGTAGCTTTGGATGCCAGCGCTGAACTGCGCGATACGCGCGGATTCATTTCGATGACCACTTGCCGCCCCGTTTCGGGATCGACACCGAATTGAATATTGGAACCGCCCGTGTCCACGCCAATCTCACGGATGACCGTGATCGACGCGTCACGCATCGTCTGATATTCCTTGTCGGTCAACGTTTGCGCGGGAGCAACGGTGATGCTGTCGCCGGTGTGGACGCCCATGGGATCAAAGTTTTCGATCGAACAAATGACCACGACATTATCGTTCAGATCGCGCATCAATTCAAGCTCGTATTCTTTCCAACCGAGGATGGATTCCTCAACTAGGACTTCCGTCGTAGGACTCTGTTCCAGGCCCCACTCGACGACTTGGTCAAATTCGTCTCGGTTGAACGAGACGCCCGCGCCCGAACCGCCTAACGTGAACGCCGGGCGGATGATCGCTTTGTAATGCAGCTCCTCGCCAAACGCCTGTGCTTCGGACAATGTGTGGACGACGCAGCTCCGCGGAACATCCAGTCCGCACGCAATCATCGCGTCTTTGAACAGGCCCCGGTCTTCCGCCTTCTCGATCGCGTCAAGCTTGGCACCGATGAGCTCGCAGCCGTATTTTTCGAGGGTGCCGTTCTTGGCCAACGCCACGGCCAGATTCAGGCCCGTCTGCCCGCCGACCGTCGGCAATAACGCGTCAGGCCGTTCGCGTGCGATGATTTGTTCCAGTGTCTCTGGCGTCAACGGTTCGATGTAGGTCCGGTCCGCCGTCTCCGGGTCCGTCATGATCGTTGCCGGGTGACTAGTGGCGAGCACCACTTCGGATCCGAGTGCACGCAACGCTTTGCACGCTTGCGTGCCCGAGTAATCAAACTCGCACGCTTGGCCGATTACGATCGGTCCCGATCCAATAATGAAAATTCGCTTAATGTCTGTACGTTGAGGCATGAGAAAGGGCGGCATCGTGCCGCCAAAATGTTCCAGAGATGGTTGTGCGTAACCGGCTTGGGTTAGCGCGTGATTTCGATAATTTCCATTTGAACGGTTCCGGCGGGCACCTTCGCCTTGACAACCTCGCCCACCGATTTACCCAATAATGCTTGGCCCACCGGCGAACGCACGGAAAATTTTCCCTGCGCTAAATCCGCTTCCACCGGACTGACCAATTGGTAGGTGAATTCTTTTTTCGTTTTCTTATTTAACACGCGCACCGTCGCGCCAATGTAAACTTTGGAGGCGTCAATATCGTCTTCGTTAAACACGCGCGCGTTGGCGAGCTTATCTTCGAGTTCGTGAATTTTGGCGTGCAGCATCGCCTGATGTTCTTTCGCCGCGTGGTAGTCCCCGTTTTCCTTTAGATCACCCAACTCGCGCGCGGTTTCGATTGTGGCGGCCACTTGCATGCGCTGCGATTTACACGTATCGAGCTCATTTTTCAGTTGTTCGAGGCCTTCTTCTGAAATGTAAAAAGTGCTCATACCGATATCTCGCCCCTAAACCCTGGTGACTGAAGCGGCCATCCATCCTTGTGGAGGGATGTTCTGGCGCAGGCGGTAATATAACAGATAGGGGCCCGGGTCAAAAACTTGGGATTGCGGAAACGCCGGGTGCATGATATAATCTCTTGACAAACTACCAAAAGGGGATTTGGGGCTATGTGGTGGGAGATCCAAGAACACCTACAAGCGAATGTGGTTGAATACGGGGTCGCCGCAGCTATACTTATTCCGACGATCATTTTTGCTCGTAAATATATCATTTCGTACTTATGGTGGCCGATGGAATTCTGCGCCTACGTCGCGGGATTTCACTTCCTTGTCAAGGCTATTATGTTTTGTGCTGGCTGGTTCAAGGTCAGCACTCGTATGTATTGGGAACAGCGAACCCCGACCGGGTGGGCGACTCCGTTGTACAAAGTCTGGGACATTCAGGCGTACAATCCCCAATGGGTCTTCTACTTTGAGATGACCGTGTTCGCGCTGATTCTATTCTTCATGATTCGATATCGGCCGATGGTGGTTCAAAAGGCCGGGCCGGTCAGACAGCAGTTGTCGAAAGGCCGCGCGAATCAAGTTCGGCCTCCGCAAACAGCGCGTCCGCAGGCACGAGGACGCTGAATTGAGGGAAACCGTTACCTGAGCTGAGGAACTTGCATGCTGAGTTCCTCTGCGACGATGAGTGCGAAGTTCAAATTGCCAGTCCAAATATGACGTAATGCAACACGGGATGGCCTGAGCATC
Source organism: Candidatus Hydrogenedentota bacterium (assembly GCA_029262095.1). Classification (GTDB taxonomy): domain Bacteria; phylum Hydrogenedentota; class Hydrogenedentia; order Hydrogenedentales; family SLHB01; genus JAJDAB01. The sequence goes on along the minus strand of JAJDAB010000289.1, from coordinate 1,820 downwards.
CGTGCCTCAGCCATCCCGATATGCTTGCCGATGGGTCACAATTGAACCCTAGTGGCCTACTTAATGCTGGGCGGTCTTCGCGGTGGATCTTTACCCAGCCAGTAAATCTCTACATTTACCAACCCGCTCGTCGGATGAAGTTTGCGCATTGCCGCGCGCGATAGGTCAATGACGCGACCGTCAATGTACGGTCCACGATCGTTCAACTTCACGACTACCGACCGTCCGTTATCCGCAACGACGCGGTAGTACGTTCCGAATTCACCTTCGAGCATTGCGCAGGTCAAGAGATCATCGCGCATGGTATCGCCGGACGCGGTGAACGTGCGGCTACTCGCGACCGTGTAGTACGACGCCACGCCTTCAATGGCTGGCGATGGCGGTTTTTGGGAAAGCATCATAAACGCAACTAGTTCGAGCATAGATCTGGCACACCTCAAGCAGTCGTAGATCACCCACAGCACAGAATTGCAGAAATAAGCGGTAGTAACCGCAGCCGGGCGAAAGACTAGCCGAAGTGACCAATCAAATACAAGCACGTTTAGTTAGTTTTTCAATAGAAGTGTTTCATGGGTGTTGCAAAACGTTCGTTGGGCGACCGGGCACCTATTGGGGTTAGGGTCAGTCGTATATCGTAAGCCCTTTTATAACAATTACTTATATGAGAGGCTTCGGCGGTGAAAATCGGTCGTGTCGAGTGAGCAAGCGCCTTAGCTTCTCCAGCGCCATCACTGCCGCCCGTGTCTGAATCACCGGACTTATGGTCGGAAATCCTGACCCCCATTCCTCCCCTCCATCAGGTGTCACAAGCGCCCCGACAGCGGTTGAAGTCTCTAGATCGGTGACGACTGCAATACCGCAATCCGCTTTCATTTCATCGCGCACCTCCTCCGCGAGTTGAACCGCCGCGGAGTTAGGGTTGTCCATAATAAAAGCGTCAACGGGATAACTCCGGCCGCCTTTGAAACACTTCGCTTTGGCCGCAACCAACCGTTGTCCGATCATGCCGCCGGTCAGTGTTTCGGTCACGGCCAGTGTCCATCCACGATCCGCCAACAGGTCATCCACTACGCCTTCGAGCGTCTCATCATCGACCCCCATCACCAACCCAGGCAAACGTTTGCGCACTTCGACATCGACTTTATCGATCATTGCCTGGGCTTCTTCGGATGTGTCTGCCCGTGCCGCGATGCGAATTCGCACCCACTCGGCATTCGCCAATACGCCCACGGTCGGATTGCTCTGCGTTGCCATCAAATCCCCAATCATCTCATCGACTCGCGACTCCCCAACTCCGCATACCTTTAGCACTCGGTATTGTAGTACCCCCGATAGGCCGAACGTATCGCTCAGAAATGGAACGACGTGATCGCGCAGCATTGCCTTTAGTTCAAACGGCACGCCTGGCATGCAAATGATATGTCCGCGATCATCTCCCACGCGGAATCCGGGGGCGGTACCATTGGGATTATCGATAACTACAGCGCCCTCGGGGACGTAGCACTGCTTTTTATTGTTCTCGGGGAACGGTCGTCGCAGGAAGGAAAATCGCTCTACGAGGGTATCGTATAACTCCTCGCGGTACTCTAGTTTACGGTCGAACACCAGGGCAACGCTCTCCCGGGTCAGGTCGTCCTCTGTCGGCCCCAAGCCGCCTGAGGTCAACACGGCATCAGAGCGATTCAATGAAGCCTCCAAAACCGCCGTAACTCGGGGTTGATTGTCGCCGACCGTGGTTTTTTGAAAGATGTTGATCCCATTCTCTGCCAACACTTTACCGATGTGAGCGGCGTTGGAATCCACGATTTGGCCGAGCAACA
>JAJDAB010000288.1 GCA_029262095.1 Candidatus Hydrogenedentota bacterium | reverse complement strand
GTCGAGCGCGAGGAATAGGGATAGGGCAGAAGCGACTCGGGTAATCGTATGTAAGGCGTTTGATATCAATAGATTGGGCAGAATCTTTTGATTTGCGAGTAAATTATGAGCACGAAGCATCGGTGATATGGATTTGGCAATCATACCCTAACGAACAATTCGGCGTAATCGGGCATAGGAGATCGGTCTGTAACCCGGTGAAACTGGTTGTGTTGTGGAGTGTATTATCCTCGTTGGCACGAAATCGATCCGGCAGCCGTGATGGATTGACTTGCACCCATGTCGACCCTATACTCCCGATTAAGAAATTAACGAAAGTCAACTGTGGGCGCGCTCCTAGTGAGCGTGGCAAGGTATTGCAAGACATGGGCTTCCGCCGCCGTTTAGGCGTTTCATTCATATCAGACTTATTCGCGATTGGTTCCTGGGGTAGTTCTCAGCTAAGTCTAGTTCGCGTAGTCTGTTGTAGCGGTTAGCCCTGCCTCGCCGCGGGCTATTCTCTGCCCGCACCCACACGGTTGCCCCACGAGGGGCGGAAGGGCCTACGTATGTTTGATCCACTGATTATTCTGTGGATCGTTGTGGGCTTCGTTGTCGGATCAGTTGTCACTTTAGCCGTAGGGGCGGTGTTGGGCCGGAGCTTGTTGGGTTCGGCCAAACGGGAAGCCGCGCAAATCAAAACGGACGCCGAACGCGAAGCCGCTTCGATCGTCAAAGAAGCCAACACCGGTCTCAAAGAACAGCGTATTCAACTCCATGAGGATGTTGAGCGCGAGAAGAAGGATCTCCGTAAGGAGGTCGGCAATCTGGAGCGCCGGGTCCATCAGCGCGAAGAAACCGTCGAAAAGCGGTTTGAGGCGGTCGAGCAGAAAGCGAAAGAAATCGCGGAACTTGAGCGCAGGAATGAGAAGAAAGACCGGGAGCTCGATGAACATCGGGACCGGCTCGAGAAGCTCATCCTGGAAGAGCGTGAAAAGCTGGAGACGATTTCAGGGCTTACGGCGGAGGAAGCGAAGAAAGAGTTGGTCCGGAATCTTGAAAATGAGGTTCGCCGGGAAACCACGCTTCGCCTGAAACGGCTGGAAGACGAGCTCACCGAGAACTCCGAGAAAAAGGCACGGTGGATTATTGGCCAAGCGATTCAGCGTTGCGCGGCGGACCATGTCGCGGAGACGACGGTTTCGGTGGTTACGTTGCCAAACGACGAGATGAAGGGTCGTATCATTGGTCGCGAGGGGCGGAATATTCGCGCGTTTGAGAATGCCACGGGCATCAATGTCATCATCGATGACACGCCAGAGGCGGTGATTCTTTCCGGGTTCGATCCGGTGCGTCGCGAGATTGCGCGGCAGACGTTGGATCGATTGGTTACGGATGGGCGCATTCACCCCGCGCGTATCGAGGAAATTGTTGAAAAGGTCACGGAAGAGGTCAATAAGTCGATTCGCGAGTATGGCGACGAAGCGTGCTTCGAAGTCGATGTTCATGGATTGCATCCCGAAATCGTGAAGCTTATGGGGCGGTTGCATTACCGCACGTCGTACGGTCAAAACGTGCTTAAACACTCGAAAGAAGTGTGTTACTTGGCGGGCTTGATGGCGTCCGAATTGGGCGTTGATGTTGCCGAGACGAAGCGCGCTGCGCTTATTCATGATATGGGTAAGGCGATTAGTCATGAGATTGAAGGGTCGCACGCGATTGTCGGCCATGACATGTGCAAGAAATACGGCGAGAACGATGTGGTTGCGAATGCGGTTGGGGCGCATCACAACGAGATGGATTTTGAATCTATCACGGCGATTTTGGTCCAGGCTGCCGACGCGTTATCCGCGGCCCGACCTGGTGCGCGGCGTGAGACGGTCGAGACGTACGTCAAACGGCTTGAGCAACTGGAAGAAATCGCGGATGGGTTTGATGGTGTGGACAAAGCCTATGCGCTGCAAGCGGGTCGCGAAGTTCGTATTGCGGTATCGCCGGACAAGATGAACGATGCGGAAGCTCAACAGCTCGCGCGGGACGTTGCGCGTAAAGTGGAGCAGGAGATGACGTATCCGGGACAGATCCGGGTCATGGTTATCCGTGAAACCCGGGCGGTCGATACCGCGAAGTAAGGGCTTAGCGCGCGGGCATGCGAATATTATTTGTAGGGGATGTGGTCGGGCGGCCCGGCCGCGATGCGGTGCGCCGGTGGGTGCCGGAATTGTGCCGTGAGTTTTCCGTTGACTTCGCCATCGTGAATGGCGAGAATTCGGCGGGGGGCGTAGGCGCGACGCGCGATACGATTCGCGAGATATTTAGCGCCGGTGTCCATGCGATCACGATGGGTAACCATACGTGGCGAAAGAGAGAGTTGGTGGGGGAAATCGATTCATTGGGTCCGGTGGTGCGACCGGCGAATTATCCCGAAGGTACGCCTGGAAAAGGGGCGCACTGTGTCGCGTTGGCGGATGGTCGAAAAGTTGGCGTGGTCAGCGTATTGGGCCGTGTGTATATGGAGCCGTTTGGCTGTCCGTTTGAAGCGGCGAAGCGTGAGGTCAAAGCGTTGCGCCGAGAGACGAATCTCATCGTGGTCGACGTACATGCCGAGGCGACTTCGGAGAAGGCCGCGCTGGGTTGGTCACTTGATGGTCGTTGCACCGCGGTTGTGGGTACTCACACCCATGTCCAGACCGCGGACGAGCAAATTCTCCCGAAAGGCACGGCATTCATTACGGATGCGGGTATGACCGGTCCGCAGCACTCTGCGATTGGTGTGGATTTTGAGCCGGTACTCCAAAAGTTTACGACTGGAATTCCTGCGCCTTTTACCGTGTCGAAGAATCCGCCATTTCTTAACGGTGTTATGATAGAAGCTGACGATTCGGACGGCACGGCCATTCGAATCGAACGCATAGTTCGGAAAGGGGCCTAGCCCGGCCTAATCTATGTATTTTAAGCAACTACAAATGAGCGGTTTCAAATCGTTCGCCGATCCGACTACGGTCCGGTTCGAGCCGGGGACGACGGCAATCGTGGGTCCGAATGGCTGCGGCAAGTCGAATATTCTCGATGCCTTGAAGTGGGTGCTGGGCGAACAGCGCGCGAAGGAATTGCGTGGTAGCCACATGCAGGACGTGGTGTTCAATGGCAGCGAAAACCGTTTGCCGATGGGCATGTCGGAAGTGACGGTGACGTTCGACAATGCGGACCAGAAACTGCCGGTTGATTTTAGCGAAGTTGAAGTGACACGGCGGTTGTACCGTTCGGGCGAGAGTGAGTATCTGCTCAATCGCCAATCGTGCCGACTTAAAGACATCGCTGAAATGTTTATGGACACGGGCATTGGTACAAGCGCTTATTCGATGATCAGTCAGGGGAAGATGGACTTGATCATCAGCTCGAAACCGGAAGACCGGCGGCATATTTTTGAAGAAGCCGCGGGCATCATCAAGTACAAGACGCGTAAGCGCATCGCGCTCCGGCGGCTGGATACGGCCAATCAAAATTTGTTACGGCTCTCGGACATCATCGCTGAGGTCGAGCGCCAAATGCGGTCGCTTAAGCGCCAGGTGAATGCGGCGATCAAATACCGTGAGTTGTCCGGCGAGCTGAAAGACCTTGAAATCCGGTCTGCGTGGTTGCAGTTCGATCGGCTAACGGAAGAGATTAAGAATCTTAAGACGCAGTTTGCGGATGCTCAAAACGAATTTGAGACGCACAACACGGCAATCACTGAGCGCGAAGCGGGGTTGGAAAACTTCAGTCTGCAGCGCGCGGAAAATGATCGTGTGTTGCTTGCGCGGCGTGAGAGCGTGCATGAAATTGATTCGGAAGTGGATCTGGCTGAGCGATCGGTTGCGTTGCTCAAGCAGCAGGTTGAGTTTACGGATGAGCAGCAAGGTCAGGCCGGACGCGAGCGGAAGGAATTGCAAGACCGCTGTATTGAAATCACTGCGCGAATGGCAGAAGCCGATACGATTTTGACGGCGGTTCGGAGCGAGATCGGTGAGTCGCAGACGTCTTCACAAGAAAAATTGGATAAGCACGGCCAACTCGAATTGTGGGTGGGTGAGGCGGACACGAAAGTTGAGGCGGTTCGTACGCGGGAAGCGGCGCAACTGAGCAACCGTAGTAAAGCGGTCACCGAGCTTGAAGCACTTGACAACGCGATCGACTCACTCGACTCGCAGTTGAAGACGGTGTATGAGCAGCAGGAATCGGAAAGCGCGCGCCGTTCAGGCTTGTTGACGCGTATCGAGCAGACGCGCATCGAAGAAACCAGCGCAATGGACGATCTCAGCACGGTTGAGTCCAATGGGGCGAGCCTTCGAGAAGCATTCGAATCGAAAACGACCGAAGCGAAACGCCGTCACGAAGAAGCTCACAACTTGCGGCAACAGCACAGTCGGCTTGATGCTCGGCTCGAGTCGTTGCGCGAGCTTCGTGACACGTATGAAGGATTTGCGGACGGAGTCAGCGCGGTTATGCGTGCAGAGAATGACGCACCGTTGCCTGGTGTTATTGGGCCGACGGGTGATTTGCTCGCGGCACAACCGGGATTCGAGCATGCGATCGAGGCAGCGTTGGGCCACTCAATCCATAACATAGTTGTTGAGAGTTCGAGTGCCGCGCAATCCGCCATTGCTCACCTCACGACGCATAAGGCCGGACGGGTAACGTTCTTGCCGCTCGACCGGTTGGAAGTCGCGGCGCCGGATTCGTCGATTGCCGCGCCAGGCGATGGCGTCATCGGTCCTGCGCTCGACTACATCGACTATGAGGCGCGGCTACACCCTGCGGTCTCGTTCTTGTTGCAGGATGTAGTGATTGTGCAAGACCTTGATGTGGCGATACGGCTTGCTTCAGAACGTCCTGGCAAAGCCCGGTTTGTCACGCGCGATGGGGA
>JAJDAB010000287.1 GCA_029262095.1 Candidatus Hydrogenedentota bacterium | reverse complement strand
GTAGCGAGCGCAGCGAATCTCGCACGCATGAATGGCGCCGATGATGTCGCTCGCCTGTTTGAATCCTTCTTGCGGAACGCGGGCCGCGGGATGGCAAAAGGGGGAATTCATACACCCAACCACCGCTGGGTTGTGAGTGCGGCGCTGGCGCAAATCCACGAACTGTATCCCGATGAACGGCTGGTCGATCGTATTGATGCCTGGCTTGCGGAAGGAATTGATATAGACGACGAAGGACAATTCACGGAACGGAGCACCGGCGGTTATAACGCTGTCTGTGTCAATGCCTTTGTGGTGCTGGCTCACAAATTAAAGCGGCCAGCATTGTTGGAACCGGTGCGCAAGAATCTGGATGCGATGGCCTACTTGCTGCACCCGAACGGTGAAGTGGTTACCGAGTTTTCCAACCGTCAAGACCGCGACATGATCGCGACGATGGATCGATACTGGTTCGCGCTCCGATATATGGCGATTGCGGAAAATAACGGTCTTTATGCGTCCATACTGAAACCCCACGAACCCCACGCGATGGATTTGGCGCTCCTCATGGAGTATCCGGATTTGGACGCTTCTCTGCCGGTCCGTTCGCCCATTCCAGAGCGTTACACTTTGGATCTTCCCCGATCGGGCATCACGCGCATACGCCGAGGCAAGACCAGTGCCACTGTTATTCATCGAGGCAATAGCAGGTGGCTCTCAATCCACAATGGAAACGCGGTGATAAACGCAGTTCGATTCGCAACGGCATTTTTCGGAAAGGGTCAGTTCCGACCGAGTCGGTTCGAGCGCGAAGGCAATGAACTATGCTTTTATCAATCCTTGGAAGGACGATACTACCAGCCGTTTTCGGATCCCGTTCAATTGCCCGTAAGGCAAGAAGAGTACGGCGCAAAGCGCGGAAGGCGGGACGTGTCCGAAGTCTGCACCATGCTCTACGAGGGGCGGATCCGTGAAACAACAAACGGACTCGCTGTTGCCATTCGCGCGACAGGAACTGTCGGTGTGCCAATGGCGATCGAGATCAATCTCCGAGCCAACGGAAACTTGAGTGGGACTGAATCCCTGGGTGCTGACCGCCACTTGTTGAAAGAGGGCATGGCGAAATACAAAGTCGGCAGTGATGTTATTGAATTTGGTCCTGGGCTTGCCGCTCATCGTTACGTTCAAATTCGAGGTGCCGACGAAAAACTGAGTGCTCCGAGCGTCTATCTCACGGCGTACACTCCCTTCGAAACAACGATCGAGTTTCACACAGCCTGATGAATTTAGGAAGCCAACGACTCAAGTCTGAGAAAAGTCGAATCCCGCCAGCGTTTCGGCGCGAATGCAATCGACTGCCAATGGTTGTGAAACTTCTGGACTAACCCACTCCAAGTTGACCCAGCGAATTGCCTTATTCCCTCGGTTTTTGTCATAATTCCCGGATCGATTGAAATTGGCGAACGATGGATCATTTGCCAAATGCTGGTGCGCATACCGCACCTTAAGTATTGGGAACAAGGGGTTCTACCATGCCGCGGCAGACGCAAGACCTTAATATTGCTGGAATTACGCAGCTCACACCGCCAGGCGAATTGAAGAGCGAATTGCCGATTACCGATCACGCCAGCGAAATAGTCGCTGATTCGCGCCAGGTCATTGAAGCCATTCTCGATGGCGAAGATCCACGGTTACTCGTCATCGTCGGCCCTTGTTCTATACACGACCCCAATGCAGCGCTCGAATACGCCTCAAATCTCCGCGAGTTGCACGAAGCATTCAAAGACCACCTCTACCTCGTCATGCGGACCTACTTCGAGAAACCCCGCACGACAATCGGTTGGAAGGGGCTCATCAACGATCCAACACTCGATGGCCGATGTGATATGGCGACCGGATTGCGACAAGCCCGTGAATTGATGTTGAAGATCACCGACATGGGCATTCCCGTGGCAACCGAAGTGCTCGATCCCGTGATACCCCAATACCTCGCCGATGTCGTGAGCTGGGCTGCGGTAGGCGCTCGTACGACCGAATCACAAACCCATCGCGAAATGGTGAGCGGCCTGTCCATGCCCGTCGGATTCAAGAACGGCACCGAGGGCAATTTGCAGATTGCGATTGATGGAATCTTGTCCGCCAGGCACGCACATCATTTTCTTGGTATTGACCAGGATGGTCGAACTGCCATAGTCGAAACCCGAGGTAATCAACACGGACACGTCATTCTCCGCGGCGGCCGGGGCGGTCCAAATTACGACGCCGTCAGCGTAGCGCAAACCGCCGAAACCCTGACCGGCGCCGGGCTGCCATCGAGTATCATGATTGACTGTAGCCATGCCAACAGCCGGAAACGGTTCGAAATGCAATCCGAAGTGTTTCGCGATGTGCTGCGTCAGCGTAAAGACGGCAACGGAAACATCATTGGCGTAATGCTCGAGAGCAACCTACACGAAGGCAACCAGCCGATTCCGCTCGATCTTACCGAGCTAAAATACGGCGTCAGCGTCACCGACGGGTGTATTGACTGGCCCTGTACCGAGGCGCTACTGCGCGAAGCACACGAACAAATCCAATCCCAGGAGGCGTTCGCACTCTAAATCTGCGCCATTTCGCGCGCTACCCCCGCCGTTTCTTTCTCGCGTCCGCCGCGCTATACTTCCAACAACGTTGGAGCAGTATGTATCGCGAGGAGTGCCACGCGTGATTATCCAAGCCGGGGATCGCTTGGTCTTGCGGGAGTTCGCAGAAGATGACTGGGAGGCGCTTCACGCCTACTCAGCCGACGAACGACTTTGTCTTTTTCTCAATTGGGGTCCGAATTCCGAAGAAGACTCTAAACGATTCGTTCAACACGCAGTCGATCTCCAGAAAGACGAACCGCGCACCCATTTCGAACTCGCGATCGCCTCTCGCGAGTCAGGCGAAATAGTCGGCAACTGCAGTATTCGCGTCACACATCCCCATCACCGCGAGGGCGAAATGCACGTTATCGTTCGCCGTGCCGACTGGGGAAAAGGTTACGGCTCCGAAGGCATTGCCGCAATGCTCGACTTCGGATTCAGCGAGCTGTACCTTCACCGAATCTATTCCATGGTCGACCCGGAAGACGTCGCGACCGCCCGTGTCCTCGAAAAGAATGGACTCAAACGTGAAGGCCACTTCCGCGAACACAAATGGATCAAAGAAGACTGGAGCGACACCCTTTATTACGCAGTCCTCGACTACGAATGGGAAAAACTCCGCGAGAGTAAGAAGGCGGCTGTAACGGAATCGTAAAGGCTGGTAGTTTCTCTCAGCCACTTTCAGTCCGCTGCCAAGAAAAACCGCCGGTTCATTCCCGTCTCTCCAGCGCTTCCAGGATGAACGAATTTGAGCGCCGTTCTTGACCTATTGTCGTTGCATCGCCGTGCCCAGAATAAACTACAACATCGTCACCAAGTGGCAGAATCGTATCCAGTAACGTATCCGCAAGAACGCCGGGGTCGCTTTGGGGAATGTGCGTAAAGCCGACTGCGCCCTTGTATAAAACATCTCCAGATATCAACACGTTTCCGAATGAAAATGACACGTGGCCTGGGCAGTGACCTGGCGTCGATAGGATATCGAGACGCGTCTTGCCCACGAAGTACGGAAAACCATCCTCGAGGATGTCCGTCGGACGCGTAGTCTCGTACATCGGAAGGTTGAAGAGTTCGGAGTAATCGGACAGGCTGGCAATTCCGCCCGTGAGCGTGGGCACATCCTCGGCTGTCATCAACGGCAATCCATCTTCATGGGCAAAAATGCGCACGCCGGGGAATGCCGATTCAACAGACGCGAGACCGCCGACGTGGTCAATATGACCATGCGTTATAAGAACACTTCCTAGTCGGTGTGACAACGAATTTAGTGTCGACTCCCATTGCTGTACGCAATCGAAAAAAGGGTCCACTAGCGCTGCATCGCCCGTTTCTACATCTACAACCAGGTAAGTATTGTTCCGAAAAGGCCCCGAGGTGGCACTCCACAGAACCGTCTCGTCGGATTGATGAACGACGCATGGCGCGTTCGTCGTCATTGAATACCCACCGCCGCTGACAACGTTGGACCGATTTCCGCGTTCACGACCAAGTCGGCATGCCCGTCCAAGGGCGTTGCATCGCGATTAAGAATGACCAGTTTCGCGCCGTTCTGTTTCGCCATTTGCGGGAATCCCGCCGCCGGGTACACGACCAGTGATGATCCGATCGCAATGAACAAGTCGCAGGCCAGCGTCGCTTCTTGCGCCCGTTCCATCTCACGTTCCGGCATCGCCTGGCCAAACGAAATCGTCGCCGTTTTGATGATGCCATCGCACGTGTCGCAAGTCGGTGGTTCCTCCGCGACTTGGAACGACGCCAGAACGGCGTCCAACTCGAACCGTTTCGCGCAATTCAGACAAGTGCAATACGTCGCATTGCCATGCAACTCGATAATGTTATCTCTAGGAATGCCGGACGTCTGGTGAAGTCCATCGACGTTTTGTGTGATGAGGTGTTTGCTTTTTTTCCGCTTGATAAGTTCCGCAAGCGCGCGGTGACCCGCGTTGGGTTCGCTCTTCGCGAAAACACCGTCCGTAGCAATACGACGACGCCAAGATTCACGCCGCATTTCTTTTGATGCCATAAACTCGCTGAATTCAATGGGCTGATTCTTCGTCCACACGCCGCCCGGACTACGAAAATCCGGAATGCCCGATTCCGTACTGATGCCGGCCCCGGTGAACGCCAGGATGCGTTCGCTTCCGTCGATTAGTGCTTTCAATTCGTCAACGTCGCTCATGCGGATTCCTCGTCTACGCTGGATGTCCAGCCTAGACGCCGCGCGAAGCCAATTCAAACGAACTATAGTGGTTCAAGTTAGCGCGTACAGTTTTTCGGGAGTACAAGTGCCGTGATCGAGATCGATACTGCCGTGCTAACTTCCCCTGAACGACCGGCGAGATAGGTAACAGGTTAACCCGATGACATGAGTAACACCTCTCCGGCTAGTGTAGCTTGTTTATTGGTTGAATTTTAATTGCGTACTGCTATTGGGTGTTGGTGGAAGTAGAGGGTATAGATTCTGTTGTCTGTGAGGATGAGGCCGATGTAGTGTCCGCCGGCTCCGCCGCCTCAGCCAAATCCTTAGCAGACACAACCCCTTTAGGCACAGGTAGTTTCGCCGCATCGGGATCATTCGCAGCAGACAAGCGGAATTCGTTACGAGGCGGCAGCAGCACGCCGAATACTAATTTAGCTGTCAATGAATGACAAGATGTCGAGGCACCATACCTATTTCGCTTATCAATCGACGAACCAAACAAACGCTGTTCTCTTTCTTACCGGCCTTGGCGTCGTAGCGTGAACCTCGATTCGAAAAGGCGTAATTCGCCACAGATGGACACAGATAAACACAGAGGATGGGTGGTGTCTTCTCGCCGCCGCAGTGGGCGGGAATCCCGTCTATCCTGTTATCCTGTCGAAATCGTTAACACCAAACGCTCGGAGGGATTGAATGAATCGGCATTTTCGCAACGTGATCGGGGTTCGGACTTGCGGTGCGCTATTGCTATGGGCAATCGCCACCACGGTGTGGGCTGCGGACGGAACGTCGAGACTCCTGGGTAAAATAGAATTCCCCAATTCCGGCGCGACCGAAGCGCAAGCCGATTTTATTGAAGGCGTGTTGTACCTCCACAACTTCGAATACGAAGACGCTTCGGCGGCATTCAAACGCGCGCGAACTACCGACCCGAATTTCGCGATGGCGTATTGGGGCGAAGCGATGACGTTTCATCAATCGCTGTGGAGTAAACAGTCGCGCGATTCGGCGGTAGATGTGTTGCGTCGCCTCGGCCGGAATTCGGAGGCGCGCGCGGCAAAAGCACCGACTCAGCGGGAGAAGGACTACCTTCACGCGGTCGAAACACTGTTTGGCATGACGGACGCATCGAAGCGGCTCACGAAATTCGAACGCGACGTAATGTATCGCGACGCGATGCAGCGCATTTACGAGACCTACCCCGAGGATCACGAAGCCGCAGCGTTTTATGGATTGTCGATATTAGGCGTGGGCAGCGCGAACCGGGAGTATACGACGTACATACGCGCTGCCGCAGTGCTAACGCAGGTCTGGGACGCAAACCGACTGCACCCTGGTGCCGCACATTACCTCATTCACTCCTATGACGATCCAGTCCACGCGGTACTCGGGCTGCCTATGGCACGGGCCTATTCGAAAATCGCACCCGCCGCTGCACACGCACAACACATGACCTCGCACATCTTTTCCGCGTTGGGCATGTGGGATGATCTCGTTGACGCCAATGAAACCGCGATCAACCTGGAGTTGGATGTCGAATCCGGTCAAGGAGCGCGAAGCCGGGAAGCATCTCATTACGCCTATTGGCTTCAATACGGATACTTACAGCAGGGCCGATTCGCGGAAGCCGAGAAACTCCTGATCGCCGCTCGCGAACAGCTCGATAACCATCCCATGGCGCGTGAGCGCGCTTACTACGGCGCTATGTACGGTCGCTATTTATTCGACACTGGGAAGTGGGACGAGGTTGATAAGTGGGCTGCGCCGGAAGACGTTGAGGTTCCAACGCCGCATTATCACTTCGCGCGCGCATACGCCGCACTTCAACGAGGCGACACAGAGGCGGCACGCGATCATCGGCAATATGTGCGACCCACAACGGAAGGCAACCCCGAAGTCGCATTGCGCGAACCGGTCGTGAACGTGTTACACAAACAACTCGACGCGTTGTTCGCCCGTGCCAATGGCGACAAAGAGGAAGCCCTCAAGTTGGCGCGTGAAGCGGTCGCAATCGAATCGGCGTTACCGTTTCGATACGGCCCTCCTCAAGCTGCAAAACCTACTGGCGAAATGTTGGGCGATTTACTGATCGAATACGGACAAGCTAAAGAAGCTGTCGCGGCATACCAAGACCAGGTTGGCCTCATGGTACGCCGAACGAATACGTTGCTCGGTCTAGCAAGAGCGGCAGCCGCTACCAATGATGGAACAACGTCAGAAAACGCGTATCACCAACTCTCTACGATTTGGCATTCGGCGGAGCAAGATGTGCCGGGATACAAAGAGGCGGTTGAATCTTCGGATTAAGTGAGCCTGGCCGCACCGTGGAGTGCGCGCCAACTCACCGACAATAGGAGAGAATCTTGATTGGTCTTAGGTGGATTATTCAAGTGGGGATCGGGTTGTTCATTGCCGTCCAACCTGTCGTTTC
>JAJDAB010000286.1 GCA_029262095.1 Candidatus Hydrogenedentota bacterium | reverse complement strand
ATGTCGTCGCTGGCGTACGCGATCTACACATCGGGCTCTACGGGAAAGCCAAAAGCCGCGTTGCTTGAGCACGCCGGGCTCTACAACCTCGTTCAGGCACAACGTTCGTTATTCGACATTTCACCTGGTATGCGCATACTTCAATTTGCGCCCCTGAGTTTTGATGCGTGGGTTTGGGAATTCGTAATGGCGGTGTGTAATGGTGCGACGTTGTGCATTCCCGAAGACCATTCACGAATGGGCTCGGGCTTGGCCGCGTATATCGATGAAAACGAGATTGAAGCTGGGTTACTACCTCCGTCTGTACTGAACACGGTGCAGCAGAACGAAAGTTTGCCCACGCTGAAAGTGTTGTTCAGCGGTGGCGAGGCTTGCCGAGCCGAATTGGCTCGGAGTTGGTCGCAGGGACGCAAATTCTTCAACGCATATGGCCCCACTGAAGCGACTGTGGTCGCCACGGTACACCCGTGCAAGGAGTCCGCGAAAGATGAACCACCCATCGGTCGTGCAATAGACAACGTCCGCTGTTACGTACTAGACGCCTCATCACAACCCGTGCCGATCGGTGTCGAGGGAGAGCTCTTCGTCGGTGGCGCTGGCGTCGCTCGCGGATACCATCGCCGTCCCGAGTTAGATGCTGCGTCGTTTGTACATGACCCATTTGTGGGTAAACCTGGCACGCGAATGTATCGCACGGGTGACCGGGTGCGGTGGACTCCTGAAGGGACGCTGGTCTATCTAGGACGATCCGATCATCAGGTCAAAGTGCGTGGATTCCGGATCGAATTGGGCGAGATCGAGACCGCCATACGTTCGGCGGAAGGCGTTGGTGACTGCGCCGCGATTGTAGAACACCCCGAATCCCCGAATGCGCGGATCGCCGTATTCGTCGAATTGCGATCCGGTATGACGTGCACGAATGAACATCTACGAACCCACGTACGCGAACAGGTTCCTGCGCACATGGTCCCCAGCGTCATAACTATCCTCGACCGTTTGCCGCGAACGCCCAACGACAAGATCGATCGAAACGCCTTATTCAAGATCGAGGTGATCCAGCCCATCAAGACGACGGAATCCGTGTCGCCTCGCGACGAAACTGAAGCGCGAATCGCGACTGCATGGTGCTCGGTGCTCGGCCTGGATCAAGTTAGTATTCACGACAATTTCTTTGATGTGGGTGGTCACTCGTTGATGGCGGTCAAACTCGTCACCGCGATCGAAGACGAAGGCATCGCGCTGACTTTGCAACAGGTCTTTGAGCATCCAACCATTGCCGCCATGGCTGCGTTTGTGCAGTTCGGCACGCAACCAATGTCGACCGCTTTCGCCAATGGCCGCCCTGTCGGTGATTCGCTCGTTCCGATTCAACCAAATGGTACCGGCACGCCCCTATTCGTCATTGCGCCGGCAGGAGGCGTTATCTTTCCGTATTTTCATCTCTCGCATTTGATGGGTGCTGATCGGCCGATTTACGGGCTGCAAGATCCCGTGGTTGTAACGAAGAACAAACCGTTCACGACGCACGAACAATACGTCGAATACTATCGGGGTGTGATTGAATCCATCCAGCCAGAAGGGCCATATCAAGTATTGGGTTGGTCAATGGGCGGGAGTATCGCCTACGAAATGGCGCGCGACTGGGCGGCAGCGGGCCGTGTGGTCGGATTCGTTGGGCTCGTCGACACACGCATTCGTCCCAAGGCGTCAACGGCCGCCCTTTCGAAGTTCGGTCAATTGGTTCGGTCTGTTGTGATTGTCGTCGATGCCGCGTTCGCCATGCACACACAAGTCACGAACGCGTTCTACATCCTAGCGCTACGCGCCGTCCAGAATTCGAATGGCCAGCAATCGGGATTCATTTCAAAACTGAAGCGACGGTGGGCATCGTTCTGGCTTCGGACCATTCTACGCAAGAGCCAATTCGCGGACGCGATTGCGGAAGACTCGAAATTGTTTCATTCCGCGATGCCCACCGTGATCGAGACGCTCAAAGTCTTGAAGTCCAACGGGCAGACGGGCAAGCACTATACGCCTGGGCCGTACGGCGGTAAGATTACGCTGATTCGCGCGTCCGAACGCATACGTGGTGAGCCAGAAGAAGCGTCACGTAGTTACGGATGGGAAGACTACGCAAGTGATGTGGAAGTCCACGTCGTAAACGGCAATCACGTACAGCTTTTCAGTGAACCGACGGTTCATGAAACTGCCGCCGTGTTGCGCGATGCGCTTGTACGCGCACAAAAAAACGGTTAAGCCGAGACGGTCTTTTCAAATCCCAGGTATTGGATGCTGGCTTCTGTGTGTTCGCCGGTCTCCAGGACGTATCGTAACGGCAATCCCGTCGCCCGCAATTGCGCGAAGGCCCCTGGCAAATCCAGCGTACCCATACCCAAACCCAGATGGTCATCGGATTCACCGTGGCAATCGTTAATGTGAACGTGAGCCAAGTTCGTTCCGTATTCCGCGATCCAATCTGCTACCGAGTGCTCCGAGAAGATCACGGCGTGCGCAACATCGAGACACAGTTTCAGCGCCGGTGATTCCAGCGCGCGTACGATATCGCACATTGGACCGGGCGAGTCGTCGAACATATTTTCAATATATATCGGAATTCCGATCGCATCCGCCCGTTCCACAAATTCTGGCCAAAACGTCATGCTGCCTTCATGGTACATCTGCCGGTACTTCGGCACCCGAATGATCGGGTTGTACTGTGAATGAAACAAAATATAACAAGCGCCTAGTTCTTCGGCCAGGTCGAATGCTTGGTGGTA
>JAJDAB010000285.1 GCA_029262095.1 Candidatus Hydrogenedentota bacterium | reverse complement strand
GCGCCGGAGGGCAATATTGTAGGCGCGGTGGCCAAGGGCACCGGCCTGATGATCATGGCGAACCGAAACGTTGAAGCATTCGACAATGTCATCGACAAGAACGAAACGTATAACGTCCTCATCATCAGCTATCTCACCACTGAACGCCCAATAAAGGACAAGAACTACGACCCGTATCCGATCGGCATTCATGTGCACAACAATGATATCGGCGACGGCGGCCGCGAACCGGATAACCGTCGCGGCGAACTGGTCGCAAGCCTCACCGGCACGCCGGTACCCGATATCGTCTGGGATGGATTCATCGACGAATCACGTCTGAAAGGCGGCAAACTGCCGAAAGAAATGGGCATCTACATCCACAGCAATGGCGACGCCAACTTCGCAAATCTCGGTATGCCGGGATCGCTGAAAGATGGTAAAGCCAATACCAAACTCGTTAAGCGCGACTTGGCTGCACATGCAGGTTCGTTGCCTTCGTTGAAACCCGTTGTCATCGACGGTATCGAAGGCGCTGGCGACTAACAACCAAACTCATTTACTTTGGGCGACCGGAGACGGCCCAGGCCGTCTCCTCGCATTTAGAGAGAGACCGACGATTTGAGCGAAAAAAAGAAACGCCCCAGCGTCTGGGGCGAAGCAAAGTCCATCATGTGGGCGCACCGGCACCGGATTGGGTTGGGGTTGTTGTTGATCGCGGTAAGCCGTCCGGCAGCATTTGTATTGCCGTTTGCCGGCAAACTCGTTATCGGAGAAGTGCACGGGAACGGTCGAACCGAATTACTCGTTCCAATCGCGATCGCCGTGGCGATCTCTACCCTCGTTCAGGCATCCACAACCTTTGCCTTGTCTCAAATCCTTGGTGTCGCCGCTCAACGACTCATCATGGACATGCGAAAGCGGGTGCAGCAACACGTCATTCGCTTGCCCACGTCGTACTTCGACTCGACGAAGTCGGGCGTTCTAATTTCAAGAATCATGACCGACGCCGAAGGCGTTCGAAACCTCGTGGGGACAGGACTCGTACAGGTCATCGGTGGTCTGACAACCGCGTCCATTGCGTTAAGTATTCTCTTTTATACGAATTGGCAACTCACCGCCATCATCCTCATCGTCCTAGTCCTATTTGGTGGCGGTATGGCGTATGCCTTCTCGACGTTACGCCCACTGTTCCGAGAACGCGGAGAATTGAATGCGCTCGCCACGGGCCGCCTTACCGAAGCGTTGGGCGGTATCCGCGTTGTAAAAGCGTACACCGCCGAGCGACGCGAAGACCTAATGTTCGCGCAAAGCGTACATCGCCTCTTCCGAAACATCGCCAGAGCCGTTACCGGCGTCGCCGCGATCACCGCCATGACGACTGCTATTGGCGGTGTCATTGGCGTTATCATGATTCTTTTCGGCGGCCGAGCGCTGGTCAATGGCCAGATGACGGTCGACGAACTCTTTCTGTACATTTCGTGTACCGTGTTAGTCGCAGCGCCACTCGTGCAAATTGCGTCGATCAGCACACAATTCAGCGAAGCATTCGCCGGACTCGATCGCATTCGAGAGATTCGATCAACCCTCACCGAGGACGAGCGCGACGATGAACGAAACCCAATCGAGAACGTACGTGGCGACATTCTCTTCGAGAACGTGTCATTCGAATACGACGAAGATGTGCCTGTACTAAAAGAAGTATCGTTCGATGCACCGGTTGGGAGCACGACCGCGTTAGTGGGGTCGAGTGGGTCAGGCAAGAGTACGCTTATCGGTTTAGTCCTCGCGTTTCACCGACCCAAGTCCGGCACCATTCGTGTCGACGGCGTAGACCTCGATACCTTACGCTTGCGCAGTTACCGTGAAAATGTGGGTGTCGTGTTGCAGGATAACTTTTTGTTCGACGGCACCATTGCGGAAAATATCGCATACGCACGCCCCCATGCGCCGCGCCCGGAGATTGAAGACGCTGGGCGAATCGCGCATTGCACCGAGTTTGTAAACGAATTCGAAGACGGATACAACACCATCGTCGGCGAGCGCGGCGTAAAACTTTCGGGCGGGCAACGTCAGCGCGTGGCCATAGCACGCGCGATTCTCGCCGACCCGCAAATCCTTATCCTCGATGAAGCAACATCTAGCCTCGATAGCGAAAGCGAGCAATACATACAAGACGGGCTGTCGAAATTACGTGAAGGGCGCACAACATTCGTCATCGCCCATCGGCTTTCCACGGTGCGCAGTTCAGATCAGATTCTTGTCCTAGAAGACGGCGAAGTCGTCGAACGCGGCACGCACGATGAACTCATCGCGCACGATGGCCGGTACAAAGAACTCTATGACAAGCAGTACCACCTCGAACAAAACCGGTTTATTAATCCCGGTGAAGAATTCAATTCCGTGTCTGCGGATGCATAGCAGACAGAAATTCCGTACGCGCACAGATCATCCGCAGCCCGTCATTTCATGCTGAGGCTGAATCCCTCCCGTTTGGATTCAATGTTTTGTTACCTCCTCAGGATGATGTCTACACGCATGGCTCCCGCTGCGGAGTATTGATCGTTTCGGGTATTGCGGTCACGTTCGGCTAGTGGCCGAAATTCGGTGCCATTCGATCTGCCAACGTTATCGCCGCGTCGTACTCCACACGGCTGTCGAAGTGTCGAATCGCCTCAAAATGACCGTTGGCCCGAAACGTTTAGCTTATCCAGCTTGATTTGGGCTCGTCGCGACAGTCTTGCGAAGCAAGCCGCCGCATACCATAAAGAGCACCGTTGTGTTCTGTGTTCACTGGCCAACGTGGAAGTCGGGCCTCCCTTCGCGAATTTGTATCGCTACGCAACGTTTCAGGCAGCAACCCGTGGCCGGATAATCGCCGTGTGTTTTACCGCAGCAATCGTCCGACCATCAGCCGAAATCAATACGTTCAAAACGACCATTTCGTGCCCTTTGCGTTCGTAGGCTTCCACTACTCGTCCTTGCACGAGTAGGGTTGAGCCTACATTAGGCACGGCGAAATGTTGCACGGAACTCCCGGCATGAATCCACGGTCCCAATGCGACGTTTCTGACCAAAATTTCGTTGGCCAGTGAGGGGTAATACGCGGGGTGACATCCCGCCGAAAGTGTCGACGATGACTCGCGCATCGACTCGATAAATTCCTGCATCGTGTTGGCGGCGTTTTCGAGTTCAAATGAACCTAAGTCTGAACCGGCGGGTAGCGCATCCAGCGATGCGTCCGGGCGTGACTCGTATTCGGGCGTGGGCTTGAGTGAATACGCGGATGCTTTGGGTACTTCGGGGGATTCGACGAGCGAAGCGGTACCCGTGCCGCATAAAACCCCGTCTGCGTTTAACAACGACACCTTTACGACACCAGGAGATTCATCATCCCACGAAGATTGAACGCGGACGCGTTCACCGTCGTACACTGGTTTCAGGAACCGAACGTCCGTTCGACCGCGCGCGAGCCAATCGCCGTCTAAGGTCTCTACCATTGCACGATTCATATAGCCGTAGACACCGATTCCGGGCACAAGCCCGCCGCGAAACCCGTATTTCGGTGCGGTGTCATCGTTGTGCATCCGGTTTTCGGAATCCGTGGCGTAATTGAACGCCTCGATAAAATAGTCTGCTGCGATAGTTCCGGTATTCGACATTTCCGTATCGCCTCCGAGTGGTTTGCGCTCATGCGCGCCGACCCTTTAAGGTACGCGACAATCCTATGTCCAAACAATCGCAGTACACGTATGACTTTCCCCGCCCCGGCGTTGCGACCGATATAGTCCTGTTTGCCGACGTAGACGAGGAACCGCATATCTTGTTAATTCGACGGCGAAATGAACCGTTCCGGGGCGATTGGGCTTTGCCCGGTGGCTTTCTCGATGAGGGCGAGACATTGAGGGCCTGCGCCGAGCGCGAATTGCAGGAAGAAACCGGCGTTTCCGGCGTATGTCTTACGCAATTTCATTGTTACGGCGATCCTGGTCGCGACCCTCGGGGTTGGTCGCTCAGCATCGCGTTTTGGGGAGAGGCTAAGGGTGATCCACCGCCAATCGAAGCAGCGGACGACGCGGATGAAGCGGCATGGTATCCGCTCAACGCCCTCCCTCCAGTTGCGTTCGATCACGATGAAATAATCGCACGCGCCAACCTTCTAAGAACGCAGTAATTTTTGCGGTACCTTCGAACCAAGAAAACAATGAGGTGAATGAGCATGTTGGTGTTTCTGTTCTCGACAGCGTTAAGTCAGGTTTGGGTGGAAGCCCCTGCGTACGATCGCGCGTGGCAGAATCCACCGGCCCGCGCGGCCGTGGATGCAGACGCCTATCAGCCGGTCGTCACGGATGTCGAAACGGGGAACACCATCCCGGCGAAAATCCAGCAACAACGTGATAAGCGATACGTTTATTGGGTGCGCGAAGATGATGGCACCAAGCCGCGGCGTTTCCGAATTGATTTCCAAGCGGACACGAATGATGCCGAGCCCGCATTTGTCGGTGCGGGCGACATGATGAACTACGGACGCAAACGGGTGACGCGCGACCTGGGGATTGGACTGTGGGCAAGCGCATTGCCCTACGACTGGAATCGAGATGGATTGACGGATCTGGTGTACAGCGTGCAGGACGTGCCACAAAGTGGTGTGTACATCTACCTGCAAACAAAGCCGGGCGTGTTCGAACAAGCGGAACGGTTGGGCGATGGTCATTGGCACGCGGCACTCGGCGATCTCAACGGAGACGGAAACGTCGACCTGCTCGCCAAAGACGTCTGGTTCGATGACATCCGTACCAAGGGCGTTGTCGAAGGCATCGCGGGGCCGGTCGCACGACCGGAGGAGAAAAGGTACCGCAGTTTCATGGTGCGTCAAGCCGATTGGGACAACGATGGCCGGATAGACATCATCAGCGCGGGCGGCGATTGGAATGAATACGGCTGGGATCAGGCCTACGATAAAAACGGCAACTGGAAACGTGGACCACTGCACGGCCCGATGTTTTACCATCGCAACTTTGGATCGAATGAAGAGCCGTTGTATTCCGATCCGGTGCGTTTGGAAGCGGACGATCATCCCATCGATATCTACGGGTCGCCAGTCCCATGTATCGCCGATTGGGACGGTGACGGGGACTACGATCTGATTTGCGGGGAATTTCGCGATGAGTTCACGTACTTCGAAAACAAAGGCACTCCAGAAAATCCAAGGTTCGATCGGGGCCAACCGGTAATGACATCGAAGGGACCGTTGCGCATCGAACTCTGCATGATGTCGCCGATCCCCTACGACTGGGACGGCGACGGGCGCGTAGACCTTGTCATCGGCCAGGAGGATGGACGTGTAAGCGTTGCACTGAATCGAGGGCTAAGCCGTGGCGCACCTACGTTTTTGGAAGAGCGGTATTTACGCGAGGCGAGTTCAACGATCAAGAGCGGGGGACTGGTGACGCCTTGGATTGATCCGGCAACCCGTGACTTATACGTTGGCAATACGGCGGGCTTTATCGAAAAGTTCGCGTGGGTGCGCGGTGGTTATCAGGATGGTCGACGCCTTTCGATCGATCGTGACGAATTTCGAATTGAAGCCGGGTATAACGGCAGCGTGCAAGGTCCGGCGGAAGAGAAGTGGGGTTACACCGTACTGTCGATGGGCGACGTGGACAATGATGGGCTGCAAGAAATTTTGTGCAACTCGATATTTGGTCAAATCCAATACCTCGAGATGCCTGATACGCGTGGCCGGACAACGTTGCCGGTGTCGGTTCGCGTGGCCTGGAAGAGTGACCCGCTGTATCCGGTGTGGAATTGGTGGCGGCCGCAGCCCGACGATTTGGTCGTGCAGTGGCGGACGACTCCGCTTGCGTTGGATTGGAATGAGGACGGACTGACGGACATCGTCTCGCTGGACCATGAGGGTTTCCTCGCGATGTATAAGGGCGCTGGTGACGGGTATTTCGCGCCGGGTAAACGCGTGTTTATGGGTGAAGATGGTAAGCCGCTTCGGCTGAACGATCGCGAAGGCGGCAAGAGTGGACGTGCTAAAATACAACTCGTGGATTGGGACGCGGACGGCGATCTCGACTTGCTGCGTAACACGCAAAACACCGGATGGTTTGAGAATGTCGATGGGGCGTTTACCTGGCGTGGCGATTTTCCCGGTCGCAAACTGGCCAGACATACTACCGCGCCGGTGGCGTTCGATTGGAACGAGGACGGAGAACAGGATTTGCTCGTGGGCGCGGAGGACGGGCATATCTATTGTTACCACCGCGCGGCCTTGGAAGAGCCGGAGAAAATCACGGCACGGCCTTTCGGGGACTAGTTCGTTTTGTTCAGTGATCCTGGTTCCCCGCCTGCGCGGGGATGACGGCCTTGGGTGGACGCCGAGGACGAACATCCCCTTGCGCCCCCTTCAAAGGGGGAATCTAGCGAGTAATGAAATTGACGGCGCTCTCCAACGGATCTGATGCTGTTCTCACGTGCGAGCTCTAATCTTCGTCAGCGGCGAGTTCTACGAAGGTTTCTTGTAGATTCTCAAAATACTGATCGAGTAGGCCTTCGAATTCTTTGACGACCAGTGGGCCTACGATGCCTTTTGCGAGGCCAGGTAGCGGTAGGTCAATTTCGCCGTCAGTTGTAAATGCGAGTTGGGTCGTGTCGGCGTCGAGGGCCTTGATTTTCCACTTTCCGGCGACCAATGCGTTGCCTTCGCCTTCGATGGGTTCCCAGGCGATCCATCCTTCTTTGCGGTCCCAGGTGTATTGGCTGGCGTAGGATGTTTGGATGTAGTACTTCGCCAGGCCGATTTTCTCCATTTTCCAGAGATAGATTTCATCGCCCATGTCGACCAGTTCTTCGACTTTCGGGAAATGGTCTACCGAGTATGGCACGTCAGCGAGCGCATCGAAGACTTTGTCGTAGGGGCATTTGGTTTTGAATCGTTTGTTAAATTTGATTGATACGGTGAATGCCATTTGTGGGGTCTCCCGGCGCTATGGGTTCGCTTCTTCTAGAATTCTTTCATACCAATCGAGCTCGATGGTTTCGATGCCTTTGATGACCACGGGGAATTCTTCGGGTTCTAGCTGCGTGAACAAGTCTACGCCTCCCGCGATGATTTCATAGCCGAGTTGGAGGCCTGCGACTTCGTTTTCCTCGTAGATATCCGTGCGAGATTCCATGACTTCGATAGAGCGTTCCATAATGTCGCGGGCGGCGGCGAGGAGTTTGACGTTGGAAAGCGATTTGAAGAGTCGGATGACTTCGTGCAGGAATTTCATCACTTCACCGTCTGGCAATCCGGCGACCATGGCCACGATATTTTCGTGTTTCGAGAGGTCTTCGGGCGCGTAATCGTTTTCTTCCGCGTACTCCAGCATCAGCTTTTCGAGGCGACGCGTTTCGAGGTAGGCCTCGAGCGTGGTGACGCCGGTCCTGACGGCGGCGGGGAACATGCGGGCGATGGTCCATAGCGATTTGAAGACTGCGCCCATCAGCGGTTTGAGGCGGCGGGGCGATGTAATGACGGTACCCATATTGTCGAACGCGTCATCGAGCAATTCACGTTTTTTCGAAGGCGGATAGATGTGATCGAGGAAAAAGTCGCGGAGCGCTTTGATTTTGTCATCCGATAACTCGGCGAATTCGTCGAACCGTCGGACGTTCTTGAGCTGGTACCGATTACGAAGTTCTACGCGGTAGGCGTCGATCAACGCGTTTCGTAGCGGGCTATGAATGGCCTGTTCCAATGTCAAAAATCCGAGTCGTCAAGAATCCGGGGAAAGACCAAAATTATACCATAGGCGTGCGGGATGGCGAGCTCATTTGGGGTGTGAAATACCGGTCGTTGACTTGTGCCGCGTTGTGTTTTCTCGGTATGATATGGGGTCTGTTAAAAAACAACATTTCGCTGAGCGAAGGAGAATAGAGACCATGGCGGCAAAACCACGACCAAAGAAAGCTACTGCAAAGAAGAAGGCTCCGAAGAAGGCGGCGGCAAAAAAATCTGCTTCAAAGAAGGCGAGCGCAAAGACGTCGGCCAAGAAGGCTGCAACGAAAGCGACGTCTTCGGCGCGCAAAGCGGCAAATAAAGCCGGTACGCGGGCGAAGAAGGCGGCGGGGCAAGCGCGTTCAGAAAGCCGTAAACGCGGTTCGAAGTTGGCGATTAGCGTGCTAGACCTGCAGAAGACGACGTTCGACAACACGGTAAAAGCACTTGAGTCACTGCAAAAGCAGTCGGAAAAAGTGATGAAAGAACTGGTCGACAGTTCATCCATCGTGCCGGGCGAAGGTAAGAAGATCGTCGATGAATGGCGCCGTATGTTGAAGCGGAGTCAACAAGACTTGACGAAGACGGTTGATAAGAGCTTCGATTTGTTCACGGCATTTTTCGAACGCGTTCGCCGGGAAGAAGCTGAAAAAGCGAAGTCGGCGAAGAAGGCTGCTCCGAAGAAGACGAAAGTGAAGCGCAAACCGAAGAAGGCTGCCGCGAAAAAGAAACCTGCTGCAAGCAGCGCATCATAGACAAACGTTCTTAGCATCAGCATCGCGTCCAGGGACGGGCGCGGCTAACGTTGTAAGGAAGATTGATCGTGGCCACGACTGAATCAAGAAATACGTTGCCCTACTCCGAACAGTTGGAGGGGTACACGGTTGAGTACCGACTAATGTCGCCGGATGATCGGGGCGCGTTGTTGGCGTTCACGCAGATGCTTCCGAAAGAGGACCTCATGTTCCTCCGGATGGACGTCACGAAGCCCGAAGTGGTCGATCACTGGATCGAGAACATTCGGCAGGGGCTTACCATCACGGTGTTGGCGTTCGATGGCGAAGACAATGTCATCGGCTACGGCAGCCTGCATCACAACAAGATGATGTGGACGCGGCATTTGGGCGAGCTTCGGATGTTGGCCAGCCCCGAATACCGGGGTATCGGACTCGGGAAACGGCTAACGAATGAAGTGTTTCAAATCGCGAAAGAGAGCGGCCTGGATCGGGTATTCGTTCAAATTCCCGCACATCAACCGCATGTCCGTGAAATGTTGGAGAAGTTGGGCTTTATCGCCGAGGCCTTGTTGACGGACTGGCTCATCGGCCAAGACGATACGACCCATGACCTCGTCGTGATGACGCAACGCGTGGTGGATTATCACGTGTAGCGCCATTACTTCTATGTATTCCCACGCTGCGCGTGGGGACGAGTTCTTAATAGAGGCCGGACCCTTTGGGTCCAGCCTTTTTTGTTTGTGCGGGGACAGGAACCTTATCTTCGACGTCGGTTTTCTGGGTTCCCGCCTTCGCGGGAATGACGTGGCGGGCGGTCTATCGGTTGTTGGACAACGCTTCGCTAGCGATGCGCCCCGCGGAGGTCAATACCGCAGCTCCAGCGAAAATCGTGCCTTCATCCGCGTAGAAATGCGGGGAGTGGCCGGGGATGAATTGGCCGCCGGGTTCGCGTGCGCCGATCCGCATGAAACAGCCGGGCATGTGTTCGAGGTAGCAGGCGAAGTCTTCGCCGCCCATGTTTAGCGCGTGAAGTGGGACGATAGCGTCTGCGCCGAGTTCGGCCTCGCAAGCGGCGCGGGCGAATTGAGCGGCGGTTTCGTCGTTTAGGATTGGCGGCGTACCGTCTTTGAGCTCGACGTGCGCGGAGACGTCATACATTTTGGCCACAGCGTCGGCTCGTTTATTGATTTCGTCACACAGGCGATCGCGCGTTTCCGTCGATATCGCGCGCAGCGTGCCTGCGAGGAACGCGCTATCCGGAATGACATTTGGTGCGGAACCGGCGTTCAGATGACCAATAGTTACGACACCGGCGTCGGCGGGATCGAGTGTGCGGGATACAATGTGATGCAGCGAGTTGATGAGTGCTGCAGCGGCGATGATTGGATCGCGCGCTTCTTGTGGACGTGCGCCGTGCCCACCATGGCCGTTGATCTGAACTTCGAATGTGTCCGTTGCAGCGGCGAACGGGCCGGGTTGTACGACGACTTGACCAACCTCGTATCGGCGATCGACGTGACCGCCGAAGATCATCGCAGCATCATCGAGCGCGCCGCTCTCCAAGACAGCACGTGCGCCGCGGCCCACTTCTTCGGCGGGCTGCAATACAATGAGTACGTCGCCCGCCGCTGGTTCGTTTGCCAGCAAGTGTGCCGCGCCGATCGTCCACGTTGCGTGGATGTCGTGTCCGCAGGCATGCATGACGCCGGGATTTTCGGAGGCGTAGGACAGGCCAGTGTCTTCTTGAATGGGTAACGCGTCGATGTCGCCTCGAATCGCTACGACTGGGGTGGTGCGGTCGCGGCCCGGGATGCGTGCGACTAGTCCAGTTTCGGCGACGCGTTGGACCTCGGCGTTTTCGAGGACGTTAAGCTCAGCTTCTAGCCGGTTGGCGGTTTGTTCTTCTTGTTCGGAAAGCTCGGGATAGCGATGCAGATAGCGGCGGAGCGTGATGAGGCGTTGGGTTAGTTCATCGGAGAATGGACTCATTTGATTGTGCCTATTTACTAAGCGGGTTCAATCCGCATACTACTTTCTTTAGCCACAGAGTTCACAGAGACCACAGAGAGAACGTGACTTGAGCTACAGACGACTGACGAATCCTCTGTGTTCTCCGTGAACTCTGTGGCTAAAAGCGTTAAGGCGCGTGGCGTGTTAGAATCGGCGTTTACCTGCAGAGAAGAGGACAAAACTATGTACCGATTTATTTTGACTATTGTTTTCGGCTTTGCTGCGAGCGGCGGCCTGTCTTTCGCGGAGACGTATATCCATGCCGGTGCGCTTATCGATGGCGTGTCGGACACTCCGACAAAGGGCGTGACGATCGTCATTGAAAACGATCGGATTGTCGCTGTACATGACGGGTTTGTGAGCAGCGGCGGCGATGATTCCATTATCAATCTTAGGGATCACACGGTGATGCCCGGATTGATGGATATGCATGTCCATCTGCATATGGAACATTCGAAAACGGCATATACGGAAGAGTTCTTTATGGAACCGCGGGACGCGGCGTTGCGGGGATCGATGTATGCGAAACGTACGTTGATGGCGGGCTTCACAACCGTGCGCGATTTGGGCGACGACGGACAGAACGCGGTGTCCTTGCGCAAAGCGATCGACGCCGGTTGGATTGTGGGGCCTCGCATTTATTGTGCAGGGAAAGCACTGGCCACGACAGGGGGGCATGCCGATCCCACGAACGGTCTCAACTTGGAACTGAAGGGAGACCCGGGGCCTCGCGAAGGCGTCGTGAACGGCGTTGACGATGCGCGCAAAGCGGTGCGTCAGCGGTATAAGGACGGCGCGGATCTAATTAAATTGACGGCGACCGGTGGCGTCTTGAGTTTGGCAAAGAGTGGGCAGAACCCTCAGTTCATACAAGATGAGCTGGATGCCATCGTTGATACGGCGAACGACTACGGGATGACAGTAGCGGTTCATGCGCATGGTTCGGAGGGGATGAAGCGTGCGGTGTTGGCGGGGGTGACGTCGATTGAACATGGCACGTTTATGACGGATGAGATCATGCGGCTGATGAAACGGCGGGGTACCGTGTATGTCCCCACAATTCTCGCCGGTGTTTGGGTCGGTGAAAAAGCACAGGAGGCGGACTATTTCCCCGCGATTGTGCGGCCAAAAGCGGCACGGATCGGGCCGGTCATCCAAGAGACCTTCGCGAAAGCGTATAAGGCGGGTGTATCGATTGCGTTTGGTACGGACACCGGTGTGTCTCCGCACGGGGGAAATGCGCGGGAGTTCGAATTGATGGTGGAAGCGGGCATGCCGGCGATGGAAGCCATTCAATCCGCGACGATGGGCGGCGCGCGGCTATTGCGTATTCAGGATGAGCTTGGAAGTGTGGAAACCGGAAAGATCGCTGATTTGGTTGCGGTACCGGGTGACCCGGTCACGAACATTAGTCTTATGAAAAACATTTCGTTTGTGATGAAAGCGGGAGCGGTGTTTAAGTCGCCGGATGATGTGTAGGTTCAACATCCCCCTTGCCCCCTTCGAAGGGGGAAACTTAGTGATGACCTCATGAACGAGAAGATATGAATATTGAACTTTTGGATATTGACGGTTATGAGGATGTCATTCATTGCTTGGATGACGATGTTGGATTAGTTGCGTTTATTGCCGTGCATAGTACGCGGCTGGGTCCGGCGTTGGGCGGTATGCGTGTGCTGCCGTATGCCACCGAGCAGGAAGCGATGGATGATGTGTTGCGGCTGGCACAGGCGATGACCTACAAGTCGGCGGTCGCGGATACCGGGTTTGGAGGCGGCAAGGCCGTCATCATCGCCGACCCTGCAGATAAGTCTCCGGCGATGTTGCACGCGATCGGTCGTGCGATCGAGTCGCTGAACGGCCGGTACATTACGGCTGAGGATATGAACATCGGCGAGGCGGATCTTGAAATTGTTCGCGAGGAAACGCGTTGGGTTTCGGGTTTGCCGCAGTCGAAAGGTTCGAGCGGCAATCCGTCGCCTTACACTGCGGTCGGTTGTCTTGCGAGTCTTCGTGCGTGTGCGAAAGCGTGTTTTGGTGATGCAGCGTTGACGGATCGGTCGGTCGCGATACAGGGTGTGGGCGCGGTGGGATCGGAATTGGCGTGGTTGTGCGCGAATGAAGAAATGCGGGTGTTCGTGGCGGACGCGGTTTCGGAACGTGCTACCGCTTTGGCCAGCGAGTCTCCGAACATCGAAGCCGTATCGAATACCGAGATTATTGAGTACCCGTGCGACCTGTTGAGTCCATGTGCGCGCGGCAATGCGATCACCGAATCGAATGTAGGGTTGCTCCGTTGCAAGGCGGTCGCAGGCGCCGCAAACAATCAGCTCTCGGACGCGTCAATCGCAGAAATGCTGAATGACCAGGATATATTGTATGCGCCGGACTATGTCGTAAACGCGGGTGGCGTTATCAACATCGGTTTCGAATTCCGGCCGGAGGGGTATGACGAATCGGATGCGCTCACGAAAATCGAGACCATTGAAGACACGTTGGCCGAGGTGTTCCGTATCGCGCGCGCGGATGGCACGACCACATTGGCCGCAGCGCAAAAGTTGGCGGAACAGCGATTGGAACGCGGGCCCGTTAACGCTGCGTGACTGTTTGAACAGGTTTACTTGAGCTATGCCCAGAGACAGTGAGGAAACAGATTGCCGCGTCGCTTCGCTCCTCGCGATGAAGGGGAGGTGAATGGTCTATGCGTACTCTTGATGATGCCGAACCTGTAAACGAAGACGGGCGCCAGGGGTAAACCCTGGCGCCCGTTTTTCGTGGAACTATGTGTCGGGGAAATTACTGGGCTAACATTCCGGTGATGGAATTGGTTTTGCCCTTCTCGTCAGTAATGTCGATCTTTAGACTTGTTCCGGCAAGGGTGGCACTAATTGATTGTACGCCTTGACCAGGGATATTGAGATTCGCGGTGACGTTGTCGCCGTCCCACGCGATGTCGGTGATCGGTGCCATGACGGCGCGCGATCCCATGGCGATGTGCCAACCACCGGTGCCGGTCTTTGGAATTACGACGGCGGACAGACCCTGACCGGGAATCAAGACCTTAAAGACCACGCCGGGATGTTTCGCGACGAGGTCCGGCAATTTGTCCTGAATCGGGTCGGTCTTTTCTTCCATCTTCGGACGAACGCCCTCGTCGACGATGTAATCAACAAAACCGATCATCATCTCGTCGTAGGATTCTGGGCCGAAAGTTACCGTCTTGGTCGGGTCGGGATTGAACTCGTTGTTCTCTGAGTTGTCCCAGTGCGCGACGCAGTCAATGCGAGTGCCTTTGGGCGCCTTGATCGGTTCCTCGAACCAATACTGGGTCTGCCAGTTGAAGTCGTAGTTGCTAACTTGCAGAAGTTCCTGTGAGGTTCCATCGGGAAACGTGGCTGTGTATTTGAAGTCTTTACCGCGGTAGTGCAGATGCGGCGTGACGCTGAGGATGGTGCTGTCCTGCGAGAATGTATGCGTGGACTCTGCCTGGTAGTTCGGGTCGCCCGCGGGGATGGCGAAGTCGGTATTCATGACCCAGAGATTCGTCAGTTCTTTTTCGATGTCGTCGAGGCTATCGGCGAAATGGAGGCCGATCCGGGTTACGTCCGTCGCGTCTACCTCGCTTGGATGCATGTGCATGTCGGCGAGGATCGTGGCGCCTTTCTTGAGCAGACGGCCGGTGCCTTCGGGGAATTTGTCGGGGAAACCGCCAGCGGCCCACGCGCTCAACCAACCCTGGCCAACTTGCTCGCCTTGCCACAGGATTACGTGGTGAACGACGGTCGAGTTACCGGGTTTGATTTCAACGGCGGTGACCCAACGATCTTCGTCGAAGTTGGTTTTCACCGGAACGTCGTGAAATTGGTCTGGTGAATTGCCGGGTACCGTGATTTCTTTGAGGGTCAAGATGTGATCGGGCTCACCCAGATTCCACTCCGTGTTGTCCGGTACATCCGGTGTTGGTGGGAGGTCCGCCTTGTTGCCTAAAGGCGCGCCGAGCTTTGCCCATTTTAGGATGGTGTCGCGATCATCGTCGGTAAGGCTGCGGTCGTTGGAGAAGGGGCCGTAGCCGTCGTCGCTATGCCACGGGGGCATGGTCTTCGCTTCAACATGCTTTTGAATCGATTTCACCCAGGGGCGGATTTCGTCGTAGCTGAGTAACGACATGGGAGCGATCTGACCCGGGCTATGACAGCCCGCGCAGTTCTCGAACATGATGGGTGCAACGTCCTTCGCGAACGTCGGCTTTTCAACCGAGTTGCCGGCGAACGCCGATCCGGATACGAGCGCGCCTGCGGCGAGTGCCGTTGCGCATGCCTTGATTTTTCTCATCTCGTTCATTCTCCCTAGTACGTTTATCTATGGAAACCGGATCGGTCTCACGTTCGATTTTACTCTGCCGCCGAATTGTTCTTGACCCAAGGTTCGTAAGCATACCGAATTGTATGATATGATCCAAACCCAATTAGGCTAACGCCCGGTAGGTTAAGCCCTATTCCCAATCAGCGAAGTATTTCGTATTGAGCAACTTCAAGGCCAAATCTTGTTCGATCTCGTAACTCATTGATATAATACCACTTGTGTTGCAATTCGCGGCTGGGTCATTTTCCGGGATTGTCACCCCAAACACCTATTCGCGGCATACCTCGCAGTTTTGTGGTGACATTGTACATTTCTATTGACGCATAAACATGTGATTGGGTTGAGCGGTTGGTGTTTACGTCTGGGTTGTCGGACATCCATTAATCAGGTTGGCGAGACGAAATACGTTGTTCTACGGTTGGAAAATAGTCGGCGTCTCATGCATGAGCATGTTTGTGTCCGTGGGATTCATCTTTTATTCGTATGGCGCGTTCTTTAAGGCGTTGTCCGCGGACATGGGTGATTCGCGTCTAGGGATCTCCATTGGCCTCGCGCTGATGAACGTGGCGACGGGTCTTTTCGCGCCGATGTTGGGGCGTTGGCTGGATAAGGGATCGATTCGCAATGTGATGTGTCTGGGCGCGTTGAGCCTGTCGTTGGGTTTCGTTCTCGCGTCGCAGTCCACCGCACTCTGGCAGTTCTACGTGTTGCTCGGAACATTTTTGGGTCTCGGCGCTGCGATGATGGGGGGCCTCTCGTGTTCGACGCTGGTTGCAAATTGGTTCGAACAGCGCCGGGGCATGGCGTTGGGTGTTGCAACGATGGGCGTGTCGATGTCCGGCGTGTTCATGGCACCGTTGGCGATGTTCATGGTGGATTCGCTCGGTTGGCGAACGACGTTTCTAATTTATGGTGGCATTACCGCATTCGGCGTGTTGCCGTTTTTGTGGTATTTCATCGTCTCGCGTCCGGAGGAAATGGGCTTATTGCCCGATGGCGAACCGCATCCGGAAATGTCGGAGGAGGATTTTGAACAACCCATGATGCCGATGACGGCGGGCGATCAGTTCATCGATCATCCCGGACATTTCGAATGGCCCACGATGACGACGCTGCGTGAGATTCGGTTCTGGGCGATCGCATTTGCCATCTCGCTTAATTTCTTTGCGATGTCGGCGGTGCTAACGCACATGATTCCATTTGTATCGGACATGGGATTCACGAATTTGAGCTCGGCTTACATTCTTTCGCTGATTGCGGCAACGGGCGTGTTGGGCAAACTACTTTTCGGTTGGGTCACCGATCGGCTCGAGTCGCGCTACGCCATGTGGTTGGCCATTGCGTTTCAAGCGGTCGGCGTGTTGATCTTGCGGCATGCGACGACGTACCCCGAATTGCTCATCGGCGGCGGCGTGTTTGGTTTCGGCATGGGCGGAATCGTTCCCTTGTGGGGATCGCTCATCGGAGAAGCGTTCGGCCGTCGTTCGTTCGGTCGGGTCATGGGATTGATGGGGCCGTGCATGTTGCCGATACAGACTTCCGGCGTTCCGTATGCCGGTTATATTTTTGACCGGTACGGCAATTATGAAGTGGCCTTTCTAACGTTTCTGGGAGCGTATGCGCTTTCGGCGTGCGTCCTACTCTTGGTGACTCAGCGGGAATCCGTCAGTGACCCCATTCTGGAAGAAGCGTAGCCGGTTGCGATACCGTCTTTTCCTTTGGGCCGCTACGAGTCCAATTCATTTGTCTTAGGTTAAAGGGAGTGATGATGGCGTCAACATGGATGGAGACTTGCCGCGCGTTGCGCAAAGCGGAGGGTGAAACGCTCGCCGACTATTTGGACGTGGCGATGGGGCTCGCTCCGGATAAGCCGGTGGTCATTTTCGAGGGCAAACCGCTCACGTATCGCGAATTGGATGAAGCCGCGAATCGCATTGCGAGTGGGTTGGTCGCGCAGGGGATAGAGCCGGGCGATCGGGTTGCGATTCACTTCGATAATTGTCCGGAATTCATCATGGTATTCCTCGGTGTTATGCGCGCGGGGGCAATTCTCGTTCCGACCAACGTCATGTACACCGCAGAGGAAATGGATCACATTCTCACGGACAGCGGCGCGAAAGTGTT
>JAJDAB010000284.1 GCA_029262095.1 Candidatus Hydrogenedentota bacterium | reverse complement strand
CGAGTTCACTGAGCGCGGTCAAGTTGGCCATATCCGAATTGCTCGAAGGCCACAGCGACTTGATGATCTCGGGCGGCGTGTGCTCGGACAACTCGATCTTCATGTATATGAGCTTTAGCAAGACGCCCGCCTTCACCCAAGATGAATTTATTAAGCCCTTCGACAGCGACTCCAAGGGCATGATGATTGGTGAAGGTATTGGGATGGTCGCATTGAAACGACTGCCCGACGCCGAGCGCGATGGCGATCGGATTTACGCTACGATACGCGGCATTGGTTCGTCGAGCGACGGCAAATTTAAGAGCATCTACGCGCCGCGTCCGCAAGGTCAGGCTAAGGCGCTGCGACGGGCGTATGCGGACGCAGGCTATGCCCCATCAACGGTCGGATTGGTCGAGGCGCACGGCACAGGCACCGCAGCAGGCGATGTCGCCGAGGTGGGCGGACTGAAAGAAGTATTCGGCGCGGACAATCCTAGAAAACAACACATCGCACTGGGCAGCGTGAAATCGCAGATCGGTCATCTCAAAGCGGCTGCGGGTGCTGCGGGCCTCATCAAGGCTGCACTGGCACTGCATCACAAAGTGCTTCCGGCGACTCTGAGCGTGAAAAAGCCCAACCCGAAAATGGGTCTTGAAGAATCGCCGTTCTACATCAATACAGAAACGCGGCCTTGGGTTCAGGCGGAAGACGGTTCGCCTCGGCGCGCGAGTGTCAGCGCGTTCGGATTCGGCGGCACCAATTTCCACGTAACCATGGAAGAACACACGACGGCCCAAGATGGTTCGTATCGACTAAATACCGTGGCCCAGCCTTCGCTCATTGCGGCGGAGACTCGAGCCCAACTACTCACGTCGTGCCGGGAAGCGCTAACCGCGATAGAAGCCGCGCATGGGCGTGCGGGCTATACCGAGTTTCTCAGGTCTTCCGCCCAGCGCCCGATTTCCGATAATCAGGCGCGCGTTGGTTTCGTATCGAGTTCGCAAGAGGAAGCTGTTGCGTTGTTACAGCAAGCCATTGATGGACTCGATAAACGTGCCGACGCCGAGTCGTGGGAAACGCCCCAAGGGGTTCACTTCCGCACCCGATCGCTCGATCACGATGGCGCGGTTGTAGCGCTGTTCTCGGGTCAGGGATCGCAATACGTCGGTATGGGTTCGGAGTTGGCTTGCAATTTTCCTAGCTATCTGGAAACCGTTCAAGAAATGGATCGTCTGTTCATCGAGAAAGGACGGTCGCGGCTTTCCGACAAAGTCTTTCCTACACCTGTGTTCGATGAAGCGTCGGATAAAGCGAATGAGGCGGCGCTTCAACAGACCCAATCTGCCCAGCCGGGTATCGGTACGTTTAGCGTTGGTTCGTACAAGATTTTGGCCAGCGCAGGATTCAAGCCAGATTTCGTCGCTGGACACAGTTTCGGTGAGCTCACGGCGCTCTGGGCTGCTGGAGCGCTGAAAGACGATTCCTTTTTTCGGTTAGCGAAGGCACGCGGCGAGGCAATGGCCGCACCCGATCACCCCGAATTCGATGCTGGCACGATGGCCGTAATCTTCGGTGACCTTGAGGCGCTGGATAAAGAGCTCAAAGACCATCCCGAGATCCAAATCGCTAACCACAACAGCAGGACTCAAGTCGTTATCGCAGGGCCGAATGAATCAATGGCGACAACAAGCGCCCAGTTGAAGGAACGCGGCTTCAAAGTCATTCCGCTTCCAGTATCCGCGGCGTTTCACACGCCCCTCGTGGGCCATGCGCAACAGCCGTTTGCCGAGGCGATCGAACGGGAATCTTTCGCCAATCCGCAAATACCGGTGTTTTCGAATGTGAGCGGCGCCGTCTACGAAAATGATGTCGAGAATATTCGCAAGACGCTAAAGGGCCACATGCTAAATTCGGTCCGCTTCACGGAACAGATCGAGAACATGTACGGGGCCGGTGGACGGATTTTCGTTGAGTTTGGACCGAAAAATATTCTGTCACCGCTCGTTTCGAACATTCTTGAGGGCAAACCACACCTCACGATTGCGGTGAACCCGAAGCCCAAAACTTCTAGCGATACGCAACTTCGCGAGGCCGCAGTTCAACTGGCGGTGGCCGGCGTTGCACTGAGTAATCTCGACCCCTATTGCGCGGAAACCCCGACCTACAACACCGAGAAACAGAGCCCACTTAAAACTCAGTTGTCGGCACCCAACTACCTCAGCGAAAAATTTGTGAATAATCGCGAATCCAAGATGAATGATGGCTTCAAGTTGTCTGCGGCCACGCCGAAAGTCATCGTTCAGGAATCAAGAACATCAACTACCCCCCCGCCTCAGAATGGCACGCCTTCACCTACACCGTCCGCAATACCAGCCGTTCGCACAGAAGGATTTGACGAGAGTTTGGCGCTGTTCTATCAGCACGAAAGCGAAACGCTCAAGATTCACGAACGCTATCTGGAAACGCCTCGGCAGTATTCGGAAGCATTTCACGCACTGATGAATCGGCAGATGGATGTTCTCAGGGACAACCCCGATTCAGCTATCCCCGACAGCGTAGAACGCAGCATGAACTCGTTCCATGACAATCAGGCCGAGACCCTGAAGATTCACGAACAGTTTATCGCGCAACAAGC
This sequence comes from Candidatus Hydrogenedentota bacterium, assembly GCA_029262095.1. Lineage (GTDB taxonomy): Bacteria > Hydrogenedentota > Hydrogenedentia > Hydrogenedentales > SLHB01 > JAJDAB01. Next base: position 6,058 of record JAJDAB010000284.1, on the reverse strand, counting down.
TGAAACGACGCGAAGTACGCTAAACCTTTTGAAGGAACATCACTCAATTTTGACCGGGTCATCGACGGTTGGGAAAATAGCGCAGGTACCGGCGCCAGCGAATCCGCAATCCGTTCCCGCGCCGCGAGCGGCATCGGCCCCGGCGGTTTCGCTCCCAGCGCCTGCGTCACCCAGTTCGCCAACGTTAGACGCCGACAAAATTAGCGAGACCATGTTGGACGTCGTGGCAGAGAAGACCGGCTATCCCACGGACATGCTCGAATTGAGCATGGATATGGAAGCCGACCTCGGTATCGATTCCATCAAACGTGTCGAGATTCTCGGGGCCGTGCAAGAAACCTATCCCGAGCTCCCCGAATTCAACGCGGAGGTCATGAGCGAACTGCGCACGCTCGGAGAAATCGTCGATTACATGAATGCGCAACTCGACGCCCAGCCTGCCATCGCCACATCCGCTACTCCTGCACCGAGCGCCATCGAACCAAATCAAATTACTCAGACTATGTTGGACGTCGTGGCAGAGAAAACCGGCTACCCCACGGACATGCTCGAACTGAGCATGGATATGGAGGCTGATCTCGGTATCGATTCCATCAAGCGGGTCGAAATTCTTGGCGCTGTGCAAGAGACCTATCCCGAGCTGCCCGAGTTCAACGCGGACGTCATGAGCGAATTACGCACCCTCGGAGAAATCGTCGACTATATGAATGCGCAACTCCGCGCGCCGTCTACAGTGACGTCAGAATCCGCTTTGGCGACACAAACCGCCGGACTGGATATCGAGGGGCTCACGCAGACCATGCTTTCCGTCGTATCGGATAAGACGGGTTATCCCGTCGACATGCTTGAACTCTCGATGGACATGGAAGCCGATCTAGGAATCGACTCCATCAAACGGGTCGAGATACTCGGTGCCGTTCAAGAGGAATACCCGGACCTTCCCGATGTTGAAGCAGAGCTACTCGGAGAGCAACGTACGTTAGACGAAATCATCCAGTGCTTTTTGCAGACCACCGCTACTCCCAGCGTGCCGGACTCACTCATTGCAGCAGTCGATAGTTTGGATACACCAGGTGTGGTCGCACGAAGCGGTGTTCGACTTGAATTAATCCCCCCGCCTGATCGGTTGGAAGAGCTTGTACCCGCGAAACGTTGTTGCGTGACGACCGATGATGGTACTCAGCTCACAGCAGCATTAGCGGCATCTCTGAAAGGCCAGGGTTGGAACTTGGCGGTGTTGACGTATCCCACCGCCATCTGCGCGGCGGCAGCGGAATTGCCAGAGGGCGTAACACGCGTCACGCTCGACGACCTGGAAGAGTCAACGCTGACCAACGCGCTCGAAACCATCGAGCGCGAACTGGGCGCACCGGCACGATTCATCCATTTACAGCCGAAGTCCGACACGGCTGCGCAAGCGAAGGCGGTATTACGATCCACCTTCCTCCTCGCCAAACACCTGCGCGACTCTTTGAACAATATCCCTGCAAACGCGCGGTGTTCCTTTACGACGATAACGCATCTCGATGGACAACTCGGCTATGGTGGGGGAACGTTTGCCCCAATCCCGGGGGGACTCTTCGGTCTCACGAAGACGGTCAATCTTGAGTGGCCCGAGGTGTTCTGCCGAGCGATTGACGTTTCTCCCCAAATGGAAACGGCAACTGCCGTCGACCGAATTCTCGCAGAATTGACAGATCCGAACCGCCGCATCGTAGAGGTAGGGCATAGCGATGACGGCCGCTTTACGCTGACTCCCGAATCAATTTCGATGGCGGTGTCTGACGATACGCAATCCGTCGGCGATCCTTCCGTGTTTATTGTGAGCGGCGGAGCCAAGGGCGTCACCGCCGAGTGCGTGATTAAGCTGGCCGCGCGAGAGCACGGCACGTACATATTGCTCGGGCGCTCCAAGCTGGAAACGGTTCCAACTTGGGCAGCAGGAATCGACAACGAAGCCGATTTCAAAAAGGCGGGCATGGAACAACTGAAGTCCGCGGGCGAAAAGCCCACGCCTGCAAAAGTGCAGTCGCTGATTCTACCGATCCAATCGGCGCTGACGATTCAGTCCGTCATGGCTCGAATCGAGGCCGCAGGCGGTCGTGCCCACTATTCGAGCTGCGATGTCACGGACGCGCGTGCGGTATGCGACGCGATCGCCGAACTGACTGCAACCACCGGACCGATCACCGGCATCATTCATGGCGCGGGTGTACTTGCGGACAAGTTGATCGAGAAAAAGACTGCCGACGATTTTGATCGCGTATATGACCCCAAGGTCGATGGCCTCGGGGCAATGCTTGAGGCGATCGACCCGGCGCAACTACGTCACCTGTCGCTATTTTCCTCGGCGGCGGGCTTTTTCGGCAATGCAGCGCAATCCGACTACGCCATCGCGAACGAGATATTAAATAAAAGTGCGCTCGACTTTAAGGCGCGTTACCCGCAATGCCACGTAACCACGTTCAATTGGGGTCCCTGGGACGGGGGCATGGTAACGCCGGAACTCAAGAAGCTATTCGCACAACGCAATATCGATGTTATTCCTATCGAGGAAGGCAGCGAACTGTTCGCGAACGAACTGATGGCACCGGGCAATCCGTCCGTACAAATTCTGGTTGGCAGCTCGATGGAAGTCGACAACGCAATCGGAAACGTCGAATTAAAACAGTACACGATTACGCGCCAGTGGTCGGTTCGAGCGAATCCGTTCTTGTCCGATCACAAAATTGACGGTAACCCCGTGCTGCCAATGGCCGGCGTTATGAATTGGATGGGAAATAGCTGCGAAGCACTAATACCCGGCTATCGATTCTTCAGCCTCGACGACATGAAGATGCTGAAAGGCATCGTATTTACGAACGGCGATATCACCGACTACCATTTGGACATCGTGGAGAACGAAAAAGACGCGGATCACGTGTCAATGGATGTCCTCTTGTGGAGCGGTTCATCCGAAAAACGGATCAATCACTACAGCGCGACGATAACGCTGTTGAACAATCGGCCCACGACACCGACGTACAGCGATTTCGATGGCACGGATAGCAACGCCGTTGAGGGAACGGAATATTATCAGAATGGCACGTTGTTTCACGGCCCATTCTTTCAGGCGATCAATCGCGGCCTAAACGCATCTGAGAACAAATTGACCTTGTTGTGTACTGCCCCGGAAGCGGAGATCGCGGCAAACGGTCCCTCCCACTTCGCCGCTGCACGCCTTTGCGCCACGGACGCAAATTTTCAATCGCTATTGGTTTGGGCGCGTCAATTCAAGCAAGCTGGCGCTCTGCCCACTCGATTCGGTCGATACGAACACTACCGCACGATTCCGGACGGCACTCCGTACTATCTTTCCCTGGACATCAGCGAAGCAACTAACGCTCGCGTGAATGGCACGATAACGCTTCACGATCGCGAAGGACACATCTACAGCCGATTGGTTGACGCCGAAACGGCCATTAGTAAGACGCTCAATTTTGTTACGGCTGTGAGCTAACCTTTTACCCTGAGAGCCCCATTTCCATGAGTAAGATTGCAGTAGTCGGGATTTCCACGTTGTTTCCCGGCGCCTCCACGCCAAAATCGTTCTGGCAAAACCTAGTAGACAATCTCGATAGCACGTCTGAGGCAACCAATGCTCAGATGGGCGTCGATCCGCAGCTCCTATTCGAGCCTCATCCGAATCGAGAGGACAAGTATTACTGCACGCGCGGCGGGTATATCCGTGAATTTCCGGCAACGGCCGACGCATTGGGAATTTCCGCGACCGCGTTCGATCAGTTGGACGACCTCAACAAGTGGTCGCTCTATGTCGCCCGCGAAGCATTGAAGGAAAGCGGCTACCTCGATGACCCGAATTCGCTGCAACGTTGCGGCGTAATCCTTGGCAATCTTTCATTCCCGACCAAATCCTCCAATCAGTTATTCATTCCGATCTACCACCAAGTACTCAATCAAGCGATTGTCGACTTGACCGGCGACGATACATTTGTATTCCCGCGCTTCACAGCCCCTAGTAACGTCACGCGCGAGGCAGGCCTAATCTCGGGATACCCCGCCGGTCTTATCGGCGACACGCTGGGGCTGGGCGGTCCACGCTTTGCGCTCGACGCCGCTTGCGCGTCATCGCTGTACTCCACGAAACTCGCGTGCGAATACCTGCGCGTGGGCGCTGCTGATCTCATGTTGGCAGGTGCCGTCAGCGCGGCCGATCCGATGTTCGTCAATATGGGATTCTCTATCTTCCAGGCTTATCCGGAGAACGGAATAAGCGCACCGTTGGATCAGAGGTCGAAAGGATTGTTCGCGGGTGAGGGCGCCGGCATGCTTGCGCTCAAACGCTACGACGACGCTGTACGCGATGGCGATATCATCCACGCGGCAATTCTCGGCGGCGGCCTGTCCAACGACGGACGGGGCCAATTCGTCCTAAGCCCGAACCCGCGCGGACAAGTCACGTGTTTTGAGCGCGCGTACAAAGACGCAGGCGTTGACCCGAAGAGTGTCGATTACGTCGAGTGTCACGCGACGGGCACCCCGCTAGGCGACAAAGTCGAACTGACGTCGATGGAAACGTTTTTCGGGGCGAATGACGATCAGCCTGTGCCGTTGATCGGCTCAGTGAAATCTAACCTTGGCCATCTGCTCACCGCAGCCGGCATGCCGGGGATGACCAAAGTCATTGAGGGCATGAAGCACGATCTTATTCCCGCTACGATTAAAGTCGATGAGCCGCAACAATCCCCCGAAGGCCAGTTTTCGGGAACGCAAATTGTAAGCACGAACCGACCGTGGCCAAGTAACGATGGGGTGAGACGAGCCGGCGTGAGTGTCTTCGGATTCGGCGGATGTAACGCACATCTCGTTTTCGAGGAACCGAACCCAGAAGAAGCTGCGCCGTCAACGACCGGACAATCCGTTGCGCCGTCGATGGCCATTGTAGGTATGGATGCTTTTTTCGGGGGCTGCGACGGTCTTTGCGCGTTCGGTAAGACTGTTCTAGATCGTGAACAACATTTCGGCCCCTTACCACGCAGGCGATGGAAAGGCCTCGAAGAATCCCCTGGAGTCTTAGAGGCGTTGGGCCTTACGAATCGAGAGTCGATTCGCGGTTCATTCATCGAAAAGTTCGAATTGGACTTTCTACACTTCAAGATCCCGCCCAACGAGGACGACCGATTGATTCCGCAACAACTGTTGCTGTTGAAAGTAGCGGATCGAGCACTGCAAGACGCGAACATCGAGCCTGGCGGTAACGTTGCGGTACTGGTTGGAATGGGCACCGAACTAGACGCGCATCAATTCCGCGGGCGCGTGAATCTTCAAACGCAATTTCCATCGGCTTGGGAGAATTCCTCAAGACCGGTCGACGATTCGCAGCGCCAAGCCCTCGAAGAGATCGTCAGGGACAGCATCCACGAGTCCGCGCAGCTCAATCAATACACCAGCCTCATTGGAAACATCATGGCGGCCCGCGTGTCTTCACTCTGGGACTTTTCAGGCCCGGCATTCACATTGTCCGCTGAGGAAAACTCGGTATTTCGCTGCCTGGAAGTCGCACAGCTCCTGTTCGAAACCAGCGATGTGGACGCTGTAGTCGTAGCTGCCGTCGATCTTTCCGGTAGTTTGGAAAATATGTTGCTGCGCAAACAGTTCGGCGATCTGGACACGGAACATTTTTCGCTCAGTATCGAATTGGGCAACCAGGGCTGGCACATCGGTGAAGGCGCTGGCGCGATTGTTCTGCGGCGCAAACAGGATGCGGTACAACGTGGCGATCAGGTTTACGCGTCCGTTGATGGCCTTAGCATTCAAGTTGGACAAGACGCCGACGCTGTTGCACGATCATGCGCGGATGCGATGACTACGGCAGGCGTCACATCCGACGCCGTCGAATACATTGAGATGAATGGAAGTGGTTTCGCCGATCTAGACGACGCGGAATTGGGTGGAATCGTCGCGGCCTATACAGCGAATGAGGAGAAGAACTGCGCGCTTGGAAGTGTAAAAGCCAACATCGGTCACACGTTCAATGCGTCCGGCATCGCGAGCATCA
>JAJDAB010000283.1 GCA_029262095.1 Candidatus Hydrogenedentota bacterium | reverse complement strand
GTCCCTCTGTTTTTGGGCATAGTTCGCCCGTTGAAGTAGTTACAGGGTCTTGCGGGAAGTGACATAGGCACGGCTCCTAACCTGGGCGCAACGCACCCGTTGAGAGTTGCCGGTGGGAGGGACGCCGCGACCGCTGAGAGTCTGCCCCCGGAGTGTAGCCCATGCCTTGCCGTGCATCGATCGGGTCGCGACTTGACTCGTAGGTAATGTAGCACAGTTGCCGCTCCCGGTGTCAAGGAATAGAAAACCCCGGCCAGCACGCAGCCAGCCGGGGTGTTCGGAATATGCTTGCATTCAGGCGGATATCGCAAGAAAACCTTTGCTACTATTGGCTTTCCACGTGTTCGGTTTAGCGCGCCAATGTGGGCGTCAGCGGCATGCTTAGCCGCTATGGGTGGCGGGCGCTTCTATTTTCAACGGGCGGAATGCCCACTTACAGACTCAATGTAGTTTGGGTTGCAGATACTCCTGTATGTCGGTAACAGCCGCCTCGAGTTTGTTTCCCAAAACGTCATTGCCATCACCTCGCTCGTTCACCATATCGTGGACTTCGGCTAGGCTAAATCTTCCAGGAGAAAACTCACCGGTTTTCTTGTACTCTACAAATACGATAATCGCACTCCAAAGCTCCTGAACAATATCAACTACATGATTTGATTTATCTTCTATTTCGGGCCAATAGACACTTCCTTTGAGCGATTCGAGACGTAGTTCATTTGTTGATTCAAGCACCTCCTTCCAAAGCGGTTCGAAAAAGTACTTTTCAAGATTAGGCCCGATTCTATCCTCAATGGATTCCGTTTCTTCGTCCGGGGTCGAATAGGTTTTGATTCTGTTGCGTATAGGTTTTATCTGTTCACGAATCATGTACGCAGCCAACAAAGTATTGCGCGCCTGTTCATGTTCAGATGTTCCCCGGAGTTGCTTCCGCCACGCCACTAGCCCCTTGTACGAAATAAATATTCCCAACGGTGCGCAGAATGCGATTACGATGTCCCTCAATATCTTTGCGAAATTCGCGGCTTCATCAGAGCCAAGCCATTCACCTACTGCTTGCGGCCAATCAGCCATCGTCCCGTTCGCCTTCCAACCCCATAAGCGCCGCGTTCAACCCGTCCAGCACAACCAACAGTACCAACGCCGCGCCGAACAGCATGAAGTTCCAATGTGCGCCGCTCATAGTCGCGGTTCGTCTTGGAGGACTTCCTCTTCCAAACCAGAGATGGTTTTACTCCATCTATCATAAAGCCCGCTAGTCTCCCAGTACGTGAACTGGTGTGACTGCGCACCAGTGAGGCGACTTCTCAATAGTCCCGCACCTTGTAATCGATTTAGCATCCCGTGCATTTCATGTGTATTCAGTCCGAACTCGTCCTCTACGCTCGGCAGCCTGAGCGTGCCATCGTGTCTGTTCAAAGAGAATCCCGGGATACCATCTTTTGTCGTATTCGTAGAGCGCGCGACTCGTAACAGTATTTTCATTTCAAGAAGTGAAAGCCCTTCGGTGATTCGTACCAGTTCTTCGAACTCGTCCATATCGCCTTCAGCTGAGTCTGCAAGTGTCCCGCTAAGTAGCAATGCGAAAATGCGTTGTTTTTTTTGAACTGTGGTTCTTGAAGCCGCCCGCACAATGGTAAATACTCCATGAATGAAAGTGTCCGACTCTAATATTTCTGGTGTAAGTTCAAACTCTCCGGATTCCAGCGCACTGACAATGTTTGTTTGGATGTCCACGTCCCTCTTTGAACGATACGACTGAATAGCACTATGTACTCCGCGAAAGCCTGGTACCTCTGACAATATACATTCGAGTACGGCGCTCGCGAGAGCCTCACCAACTCCGACCAACTTCGCGTCGCCCTGAATTCTCGCCAGTTCTTGAGTACGCTCTTCGTCCGTGCTCATAGCTTCTCGATATCCTCATCGTACTGCGCCAAATGTGTGTAAGTATCCACAGTGATCGAACCCGTCTTGTGTCCGCCCCACTTCGCCGCCTTTGACTCTAGTACACCTTGGCCTATTAGTCGAGTAAACCAGCTATGACGCATTGTGTGCGGGGTCACCCATTCGAGTCCGGCCTTCTCGGTCACATACTTCCAAGATCGCATGAAGGTCGCGCGATACTTAGTTTCGGGATTCGGCGCTTTGTCGGGAAGGTACACGTAACCGGTCTCCTGGCGGTGGGGTTCCAGGATTGGTCGCAATAGTGTTTGGTTCATCGGGATATCACGATCCCGCCCGGTCTTAGTCCGGTACGTCGCGTCTTGTGTCACGCGCACGAGTTTCGAGTCGAAGTCCAGCCAACTCCATTGGCAGTTTATGACCTCGCTCTTTCGCATGCCGGTGTATGCGGCCAACGCTAGGACCAATCCGATCTCGCGCGCTTGTGGCTCATTGCGGTTGTACGCCGTGGTAGCATGCTCGACAGCAACTCCAACAAGACGGTCCCTGTCTTCGGCGGACAAGACCCTTCGCCCCACATTGTCGATCGGTACTCGCTCCGGCCCGCTGAATGGATTGTCGCCGTTGTATAACGGTCCCGCGTCGCCCAGTGCTACTTTGCCGGCCGCGTTGTAGATTGCCCTCATGTCTTTCATGAAGTTGTTTATCGTGTGGGGTGAGTAGTTGCCAGAATCGATCTGGTTCGCTTTCCAGCGTTCGACTTGCGCGGTGGTCACGCTGCCAAGCGTCTCTGGCTGAAACTCATCGGCAAAGCGCTTCCAGAAATACTCTTTGATTTCGACGGTGCGGCGTGCGCGTTGCCGCTTCAGGTAAGGTAGGTAGGCGTTCCAGAATGTGGCCGGTGCAACGTCAATGACCTGTTCGAGGCTCCACTTCGCCTCTGCGCGCTTTCGTTCCCAAATACCTAACCGGCGCTTGGCCTCGGCCTTTTGGGTCGTCTCAAGCGATACACGGCGTTGTTTACCGTTCTCTCGCCATGCGGCGTAGTAGGTTTTGCCACGTTTGATGAGACTGGCCAATGCTCGATCTCCGAATCATCCAAGAATCGTTTTTGAGCGTAGCCAAACCGTTGTACATGAGTCAATAGCCTGTACAACAGATATTTGTATATCGTATTTGGGGTAATGTTTGCAGTGTTAAAATGGCGCGCCCGGTAGGATTCGAACCTACGACTTCCTGCTCCGGAGGCGATAGACGCCTATGGTTAACTACTGCTATACAACGGTTTCTCTCACCAAGACACGGCCTTTACGCGCGGCATATTGCCGCCTATTGCTATCTATTGCGTTATAACTTGCACAAAAACCACCACAACTAAACGGCCGCAGACTGACGAGTACTCTCGCGATAATCATCCAAATCCGCACGCGAGAAAAACATCTGTGCGCACCGTCCAGATTGATGATACGCCACCTTGCCATTAACAGCCAACTTGTACAGCGTATCGGGATAGATACCGAGGTAATCAGCAGCTTCCGAACGATTCAAAGAACGCCAATCCAAAGACTGCTGAAGACGCAGCGCCCGAATCTCTACAATTAATTCTCTGATGAGTTCTTCCATCAAGCCACTGCCCACGTAGGATACTCGACCGCGACACGCAACATCGCTTTTTCATGCAAAGCCTCGAGGTCCAAGTTCTCCATCAAGACCACAAGACGCTCAATCGCAACTTCTTTCATTTCCTCCGTCGTTCGCAACCAACCTCCGCTCTCCGTCGCCACCGCCGAAATCAAACACCCTAGTGATTGCCGCACCAACGCGAACGCATTCGGACGTACGGTGCGAGTACGTTCCAACGAGAGCGCACTTTTACCAAAGATTGACGCTACCGCTTCACACACGACCGCCCAACGACGGTCCAACGTAGCCCGCTCAGTATGACCACGGTCAACATCACCCTCGACGAACCGTAGCCAGTCACCGAAAAGATAGCGCGCCAGCGCCGCGCGATTTTTCCAATACGAATCGAAGTCATCGATTCCCATTGACTTAAGAGCAGCCCGCCGAACTTGGTATTCGAACCGTGACGCCGTTTTAACTTCACGACCCCAACGCTTACCTACCATGACCGCACGTTTCTGTACCTGTTTCCGTGACTCAAGTTCTTTGTCATAACAACGGAAAGCAATATCACCACCAGCGCCGACCATCATTCCAGTCCAACGATATCCCTCTTCATAATACGCGCACTTCCGTGCACGCCTCACCACTTCGCGACGGTGCGCTTTCTCAACGAACTCCTCGATATCCTTCTCCGCCCAATCAATACAAATATCCACGCGCGAAACCTTGTTCCAAACTATCTTTCCGCCCAACGACTCAATAACAGCCCCAGCCAACTCGAAACATTTACGCGCACCAGATTCCATCAAAGCGATAGAACTGCAATCAACCCGGAAATTCGGCGTTTGGTCGTGAGGCTTCTGCAATTTCGAAAACCCGAATGACAATCCGCCACATTTAAACGACCACGCGAAATAAGAACCACGCCCACCACCGACGAGGAACCCTTTTGGCTGAACACACATCGTGAATTCCCCACGACCTACATACGAATCGATTTCACGACCTTCCCCCGCCCAAACTTTTGCTTTATCGAATGCTTCGCAGACATCCTCAAAAGAATCATCCCACTCCACCCCAAATCCAACGACTAGCGCATCCTCACCACCAGAAATATCGTCAATGGGATTTAGAGGGGGGGTGTTACAAGATGTGCCCCCCCGATTGTTGCCAGAATCGATACCGCCAGATACACTAGACATCGAAAAGCCCTTTCATGGGTTTTTTCATCTGAACCCCACGCCCGACCGACCAAGGAAGACGTGGGGTTCTCTATTTCAAACCTACAAACCAACCGCGCATAAGATGACGGTGCATCTCTAGAAACCGAATTGCGAACAATCATCCAATTACCCAACTAACCCAGGCTCCATACCTTTCATTGGCTTATACATCTCTGGGGCCGCGTGGCCCGGATTGATGAACCGCTTCGCGAACCATCAAAAACGCTACGAAGCATTCGAAGACATCCAATCACCAACATTCCATGGCCAAGATTTCGACGGAACTACTTCGACGGAAACCCCTTTACCCCCGCGAGCGGGGGACGGGGAACCGTCGAAGTCTCCAATCACTTGGACGCAACGTGCCCAGATTTGTAAACGCGAACTCATCGCATTACGTTCGAAGGAAGTAGGGAAGAATGACCCGTCCGAGCCCGAACGCCTTGAGGAACGTTCCAATAGGCCTAGAAGATAAGTGCCGTTAGAACGCAATACAGACGACTCCTTGAACGATTCACGAGAGACAATCGGAACATCCTGCACAAAGCCGGATACGTCGGAAAGTGAGATATCCACATCAAGACGAATACGCGAATCACCAAGCTCTCGAACAGCTACTTCAGTACGAAAACCCGTGTCAATGAAATCGAATCCTTCAGTAACAGTAGTTCCCTCTGGAGACGTCGAACGTCGAGGCACTGGAAAGATTTCGCCCGTTTCGAAACTAGCCGATTCACCATCCAGAAGAAAAAACAGCGGTTGAGCAACTACATGAACAGATTCCCGAGACATGGCAGCCTGAAGAGCAGCATTAAACGCGCCATCGTATTTGAAAGAATCACCCGTAGCACCATCAGACGCGAACCCAGCCGCGAGTTGGAGAGAGACATCAGTATCGAAACCGAAGTCCCGTTCACTCCGCCCCTGGAACTCAAGCAAGTGTAATTGGACTACCCAAGAATTCGACGGAGCCGACTCAACTTTGTCGAGAAGATCAGAAACTTTTTGAAGGACTTCTACCCGGTCGGCGATAACAACAAGACCATCAGAATAAACACGCGCACGACCAAAATCGGATAGCAACACTTCAACAGCAGCAAGTAATTCTTGCTCATTCAACCGCGCTACTTTTGTCACCAACACTGCGCGGTCTTCTTTGGACACCTGACCGAGGAAGAACAGGCCCGACCGCCCCGTTAGCTCTACGCCCAAACGACGCGCTACGACTGATAGAATCTCCGTCACTGGCATTTCCTCCACTTGGAGACTCACTTTCCGACTGTCCAACTTCTCCGCCCACGCCAGCGACACTCCCGTGTCCTGGGTAAGCAACTGGAGGAACGGACCCACCGGCATCCCGTCCACCGCGTAACTGAATGTCGCCTCCTGCCCGCTTTCGTCGGTCACCACCAGTTCCGACGTTGTCATCTCCTCGTATATCTCTCGAAAACTCGGCGCTACCAGCGGATGCACCGCCGAAGACTCCCGCCCGAGTGTCTGACAACCCGAAAGAACCAAGCCTGAGAAGAACGCCATTGGAAATAAGACAACTGCGCGCATCCCAATCAATACTCTCAATCGCTTCACCATGCAACGGACCGCCATTAATCGTCTCCCCGACACGATAGAAATTCCCGTCATCGAACGCGACCCGGTCCGCAGTTAAGAAAACGACATTCACATCGACGCCCTCCAACTCGCGTACATAGGCAGCAGCTTCGTCCAACTCCGCATACGCGAAATCAAGATTATTCATCAACGCTTGGATTGCGCCGGCGTCGATAATTGTTTCTTCGCCCGACGAATTCGTAATCCGAATCGCAGTATCCGAAACGCCAGCCAACTCATCATCAACAGCAGGAATAGACGGCCTAACCTCTCGCCGTGTACGCTCAGGAAATCTAACA
>JAJDAB010000282.1 GCA_029262095.1 Candidatus Hydrogenedentota bacterium | reverse complement strand
TCGCTGGGCGACCAAGATCGAATCGTGCTAGAGTTGTACTACGTTGAAGGTCTTCGGTATGTCGAGATGGCAGACCTGCTCGGTCTGAACATAAACACTTGTTCAGCACGATTGCGGCGTGCGAAGCAAAAACTGCGTACGCTTATTGAGGAGTCCGGCGATGTCTTCTGATTCCGGTGATGGCGGCATGACCGAATTCCAGCTCGAAGAGATCGCGATGGGTCGTGGGGAAGCATCTCGACGTCGCCTGAATGCGATCAAAGACAATTCCGATCGCGTTCGCTTGGATCACGTACGTGCTGAAATCGATCGTTTTCAACACGCGCTTTCTGAAGCCGGTGATGTACCCGGCGTTACCATACCGAGCGACGAAGTGTTAGCGCGATATCTCGATCACTCGTTGATCGACGAAGGGCGAATACAAGTCGAGAGCGCATTGGCCGGATCGCACGAGGCGCGGCGGCGTTTAATTCAACTGCATGAAGATGTTCGTGCGGCGACCGTCGGCGAGTCATTACCGCGAGTCGATGTACCGGACGGTGCGGTTTTGCCGTACACGAGAGCGACCGATTCAAATCGCACGCTCTCCACCGCACCCCTTGCGATACCACTTGGTGGATTGATTGCTGCTGTACTGGCCTGGATGATGTCGGCGTTCGGCCCCGCTGTTTTGCAGACCCCTCTCGGTTTCGCTGTTGTGGCTTGTATAGCGTGGGTTGTGATGCACCGATCGTCAGAGTCGATTCTCGCGTCCATGGCCCGTTCGAATCTGCGTGTCTTACAAGTAGGCATTGCCGTGGTTGGGGGCGCGGGTCTGGTCCTTGGGGTATCGAGCGCGGGTTTTCTTTCCGCAGCTTGTGCGCTGACCGCCGCATCATTTATCGCCCTTGTCGCGTCATTGAATGTCAGCGCATCAGCCATCCCAGAATCGACGGTACTTGGTGTTCCAGCCGAAACATCCCATGATGAATCGGAGGTTGAATCGCGAGATCAGGGTAGCGGAGGCGCTTAAACAGGGGGATTTGGCGATGTTCAGAAAAATTGACAGTTGCGTGGTCGAGGGTTATACTTTGCCAAGATTGTGCTGATTCTGCGAATTCGGCAGGACGCCTACCTGGGCTGGTGACGAATTGGCTGGAGGACACACCCGCGTGAGTACACAGGAACAGAAGGCTTTTACGACATTTGAAGCCGCGAAGATTTGCCACGTCACGCATCATAGTATTAAGAATTGGATCAAACAGGGTTTGATCAAAGCCTCACGGACTCCCGGGGGGCACTACCGCATTCTTGAAGGTGACCTCGATAGCTTTCGGGAACAGTACGATATGTTTCCGCGGGATAAGGGGTCGAAGAAGCAGCGTATTATGGTCGTTGATGACGATCCGGATGCGTTGGCTCTAATGGAAAACATTCTCACGGACGATGGCTTCGAGCTGATCAAAGTGAGTAATGCGACCGAGGTTGGGTTGAAGGCCGCTCAGTTGTCGCCCGATTTGATTCTGCTCGATTTTCTTATGCCGGAGATCAATGGGTTTGATGTGTGCAAGGCATTGCGTGAAAGCGAGCTTACGCGCAGCACGCCGATCATGGCCGTAACGTGTCTGTCCAAAGAGGCGGAAATCGAACGCATCTTTCAAAGCGGTGCAGACGAGTATCTGGCCAAGCCGTTCAAGGTTGAGCAACTGCTTGAAAAAGTCCAAGAACTGATTGGGCGCGGGCGCGTCGTGGAATAACCGACGCGTCCTGAGGACGTTATGCCAACATCCGGTACCAGGGGCAAGGGAATCGAACGTAAGATTCTCTCGTCGATTCTGCGCGTGGGCACCGTGCCTCTTTTCTTCGCCTTGGGTATTGCGCTTTTCTTAACCGTCCAGAGTCAACGGCAATCGATCGAAGAAACCTTGCTCACCACCGTGCGTAAGACTACGGTAGCGTTCAAGCTCTCTTTTGATGTTCAAATGGAGCAATTGTCGCTTACCGCGCGGCACCCGAAAATCCGAGAGGCGTTCACCGGGGAGAAGGATTCAGCAGATCGCCTGCTCCAGGAAGTGTCCATTGGCCGGTTTGGTGTGCCAGACGCCGTCGGCATTCTGTTGTATGACCCTGACGGGACTCGGCTTGCAGCGTCAGGGCCAACATCGGTCGTCATTCAGCGCGACCCATCGTGGGCATCCGACGCTGGGACCCAACCCGCATTCATCGGATTTGGATTGGCATCACAACCGGCGCGTGGGTGGATGGCCGAAATCGCCGCACCGATTCGCGATTCGGATGGTCTGCTTCTTGGGTTCGTATCAGAAATCGTCGATGTGACTCGTCTTGTTGATGTCGTGTTCGGTAGCGATCGCATTTACCAGGATGGCCGACCGGAGTACGACCGGTATCAAGTCGTGATGACGGGCCCGAGTATTGGGTTGGCGATTGATCGGGTGGACAGTCCAGAGGACGATGCGTCGACGTTTGTCACCGAAGCGTTGCATGAAGGATTGGCCGCCGCGCTCCCCAAGAATGGAGATTCGGGTCGCGGAACGCTATCGCTAAGCCGATATCCCATAGGTGACGGTGCGGGCAGAGTATTTGTCGCATATGATCGATTGTGGGAAACCGAGTCGATGGATTTCTTTGTCGTTGTGTCGCGCCCCGCGTCCACTGTGTATGCGCCGATGTACAAATGGGGCGCGATAGGGTTGGGACTCTGTCTGATTCTCATTACGTTCCTAAGCCTGAATGCCTACCGCCACGTTCATAACAACATCGTACGCCCGGTTCTCTTGTTGAATGAAGGTGCGCAGATCATCGAGCAGGGCGACCTTGATCTGAAATTGAAAATAAATACGGGCGACGAGATCGAAGAGCTTTCCCAATCCTTCAACAAGATGGCAATGACGCTAAATCAAAACATCACAGAATTGGAGGACAGTGAGGAAAAGTATCGTAGCTTAGTAACGTCCATGCGCGACGGCATTTTGCAAACGGATCTGTCTGGCGGGATTGGTTTCATTAACCCGACGGGAGCGGACATTCTCGGTTACGCGAGCGTTTCGGATGCCCTGGGGCGAAATATGCGCAAGGCATTCGTAGTGCGAAGCGATTTGGCCGCATTCGACAAGGACTTGAGTGGCCACGGCTTCATGGAACGCTCGCGCATTACGATGAAACGCCGCGATAACCGCGCGATTAGCGTCGAGCTTTCCGGGAATCTCATTCATGACGACGATGGTGATGTCATCGGCATCGAGTGTATTTACCGTGACGTAACTACAAGTGTGCGGCTTGAACGCGAAGCGCGTGAGCGTGCCGAGCGCATTAGCGCGATTAACCAAATCGCGAACGTGATCAACTCTAGTCTTGAAGCGGGCCGTTTGTACGACAGTCTCGTAGTTGAACTGAAGAAACTGGTTGAGTTCGACTACGCCGAAGTGGCCTTGCTGACGCCCGACTCAGATGGTTTGAAAGTCCTTCGGCTGTGGCCGGAGCACGACAAAACGCATCGGCCTACCGATATCATAAGCGACCAAGAATTTTGTGCGTTTTGGGTCGCGCGAAATCGAACGTACCGCCTTGTGGCTGATGTGGAAGCGGCAGAATTGGATTTTACGCATCAATTCCCGGATTCGTGCCGGTGTTTCTTGTGCCTTCCGTTGTACGCGACGGGCCGAATAATCGGAACGCTCAATCTTGCTGCGGCGCGCGTGGAAGCGATTACAGAGCACGACGTAGATGTTTTGCAACAAGTCGCCCCTCACGTCGCCGTGGCGATTCGAAATGCCCAACTCCTCGAAAATCTTCAGCAGTCATTAGAAGAGGTGACGTTGGCGCGGGAGAAGTTGCATAGCGCGAATGAAGAGCTAAAGACGCTTGATGAATTGAAGACGAATCTTCTATCCAATGTTTCGCACGAACTGCGAACGCCGCTGGTCGCTGTCATGGGCTATACCGACATGATTCTCAACGGGAAAGCCGGTGAGACGACCGAAACTCAACGTGACTATCTGGAAATCAGTCTTCGGAATATTGAAAAACTGGTTACGCTCATTGAAAACCTACTCGACTTCTCCCGGTTAAATCGTGGCGCCGAAACGCTTGCGTTTGATTCTTTCGATCTTACGGATTGCGCGAAGGGCAGCATGCAGATTGTTGCTCCTGTCGCGGATGCGCGTGGAATTGCACTTGTGTTGGAGGCGCCTGATGAGCCGGTAATGGTCGAAGGCGAAAAAGGAAAAATGGGTCAGGTGTTCAACAACTTGTTGTCAAACGCCGTTAAGTTCAATCGCGCGGAAGGCACGGTCACCATCGAAATTCAGCCGGGCTCAGAATCGGTGGCCGTTGCGGTTCGCGACACCGGAATTGGGATTCCGCCCGAAGCACTTGAGAAAGTCTTCAGCCGATTCTATCAGTACGATGGTTCGTCGACACGTAAATACGGTGGAACGGGAATCGGGCTGGCGATCGCGCAAGACATTGCGAGACTTCACGGCAGTCTTATTACGGTTTCAAGTGAGGAAGGCCATGGGACCGTATTTCGTTTTGCATTGCCTCTTCGCGGCGCGCGAAAAGACAACGCCCCCATTGAGCCACTGGAAGAGGAATCATTCGCGGGTGAAACGCACATCCTCATTGAATTGGTGACAACGGATCGCGCGTTGAGTCGTCAAGTGCGTTCATTGCTGGAATCCGAGGGTATGGATGTTATTCACGCCTCGTGGCCAGGTAGTGCATTGGGACTCGCTCACAAGCATCGCCCTGACTGCATCATGATCGATTTGAATGTAGAGGATGACCGCACTGATATATTGGATTCAATACTGGCCGACCCCAAAACGGGTAGTTTGCCGATTATTCTGTTGTCGAACGACGATGAATTGCATGAACGGTACAGCGAAATTGTCTCGGCCCACATCAAAAGAGACTTTCGCAAGAGCATGTTGTTAAGTACGGTACGCTACGCACTGGGATCGGGTCGTGGCGCCGATGATTCGTTTGGCGAGAAGATTCTGTGCGTTGACGACGAGACTGAGATTCTTAGATTTATGACACGTTGCCTTGAACCAGAAGGGCATGTCGTCGATACGTGCACGTCTGGCGAAGACGCATTGGAGCGCGTACGTACACGCGAGTACGGCTTGGTGCTGTTGGATATCGCTATGCCCGGTATGGACGGCTGGGAAGTGTGCCGTCGCATCAAATCCGACGTTAGTTTAGTCGGGATTAAGGTCTATATGGTGTCGGCAAAGCCCGTGGAAATGCGGTCACCACGCGCCCGCGAATCTCGCCCGGACGGCCATTTTCAGAAACCGTTCCGCGCGGAAGACATCATCAACCTCGTTCATGAAATTTTCTCGGCGGGTTCCGTACCGAACCGATAACCCGTGGCAAGAATCCGTGCTTGATCGCGAACGCCTGGGTTAGTACCGTTGTCCACCTTATGAAATACCGCCGATTCGGAAAGACCGAACTTCAAATCCCCGTCATTAGTTGTGGTGGAATGCGATTTCAGGAATCCTGGAATAGCAACGACGCCATTTCGGGCGAGAGCCAGCAGACGGTTCAGGGGTGTGTCGAACATGCGCTCGAACTGGGGATCAATCATTTTGAGACGGCTCGCGGGTACGGCACAAGCGAGGAACAACTCGGTCGAATCCTGCCTCAACTGCCGCGTGAGGATCTGATTGTTCAAACAAAGGTATCGCCTATGGCGGACTTGGGCAGGTTCGTAGGTACCTTCGAAAAGTGTATGCGACTCCTGAAGTTAGATCACATCGACTTGTTCTCTTTTCACGGGATTAACAATGGCGCGTGCATCGAAGACACGAAACATTGTTTGGATACCGTACTCGAATGGCAACGGCAAGGGCGCATTCGCCATATTGGATTTTCGACACACGGTGGTACGCAGGACATTATCAATGCAATCGAGATGGACTGTTTCGATTACCTGAATATGCACTGGTATTACATTTTTCAGGACAATTGGCCGGCGATCGAAGCGGCGACGAAACGCGATATGGGTGTCTTTATCATCAGTCCGAACGATAAAGGCGGGAAACTCTACGACGTGCCAGATAAACTTGTTGGCTTAACCGCGCCGTATCATCCAATGGTATTCAACGGGTTGTTTTGCCTTTCACATCCCGAAGTTCACACGCTAAGTTGCGGCGTTTCCAAGGCATCTGATTTTGATTTGCATATGGAAACGGTTGAGAAGTTGGACGACGCGGCCGCTACCGTCCAACCGATTGTTGAGCGTTTGGAATCGGCGATGGAGGACGCGCTTGGGGTCGAGTGGGCGCGTACGTGGCAAGAGGGTTTGCCGGACTGGAACGAGACGCCGGGCGAAATCCATGTCCCTTGGATACTGCGTCTGAGGAATCTTGCGATCGCGTATGACATGACCGAGTACGGAAAAATGCGATACAACATGCTCGGTAATGGCGGTCATTGGTTCCCCGGCAATAAAGCCGACAAATTAGATGAATTGGATTTAGCTTCAGCATTCAAGCGGTCGCCGCACGCCGCGAAGATTCCGGAGTACCTCGCTGATGCGCATATATTACTCGCAGGGGAAGCGGGTAAACGGTTGCAGGCGAGTTAGCGAGTCATCGCCTCCTAGCACTTTCGCGCCAGGACCATCAGCGATAGTCCGAACGGTAGATTTGCCACGCGTGTTAACGCGCGTTCCGCGCGCAAGATTGTCATCAACAATCCGTTGACCGCTTCGCCCGAACCGGCTGCGAGGTCCGATTCCTGTGGTGGCCGTACTTTTCTCTGGAGGCGCACCGCCGCTGCAACTGGAAACAGAACCGTATTCCAGTAGGTCATTCGGATTGCTTCGAGACCCGCCTCGTTCAATAAGTCGGGCATTTCACTGGAGTGAAATCGGCGATCGGTACCTACGTGATCGTCGTGAGATGACATTAGCCACATGTACGCTGGAAGATTGATTAACAGTAATGCGCCCGGGCGTAACACACGCGCGGATTCTTTGAGCATTTGAGATTTGTCTTGAATGGAGTGATGGCATATGACGTCGCATGATATCGCGGCGTCGAAGGACTCGTTGGAGAATGGGAGCGCGGTCGCGGACGCCGCGGCGGTCTTCGTTAGCCCCCGATCACGGCAGAACTGTATCGCGTCGTGTGAGAAATCGATACCGTACGCGATATCGAATGCTTGCATGTTTGCGCCCGTGCCGCAGCCTATATCCAACATGCGGGCATCCTCGGGGAAGGACTTCTTAAACTCGGTCAACATGCCGCGCAGCGATCGATACCACCAATGTGCTTCTTCGACGCGGTACATTGTGGCGTATTCGTTGGGGTTCATGGGTGAAAAGTATTAACCGCTTGTATGACCGATTCCACATCATCGCCGGGCATGCCAGGATAAAGGGGTAGCGATAAGACCTCTGCGCACGCGCGTTCAGACTCTGGGAATGCGTCAGGTTTTCCGAATTCCCGGTAGGCCTCAAGAAGGTGGATGGGGATAGGGTAGTGAACTTGAGTTGCGATGCCGTTGCGAGAAAGGTGTTCTTGAAGTGCGTCGCGATGCGGGGAACGGACGACGTACAAATGACGATTTGGCGTAGCCCACTTCGAGGGCACCAACGGCGATACCCAATCGTTCGCGATGCTGCTGTCGTATCGTTCCCCCAACGCGCACCGTTGCGCGCTCGCGTCATCGAAGTACAGCAACTTGACCCGCAAGATGGCGGCCTGAATTTCGTCGAGCCGACTGTTGACGCCAGGGCTTGGGTGATTGTATGCATCCGCGCGACCATATTGCCGTAGCGCCCGGATACGTTCGGCAGTTTCGTTGTCATTCGTCACGACAGCGCCACCATCGCCGAGTGCACCGAGGTTCTTTGTAGGATAAAAACTGAACGACGCACAGGCGCCGAACGAACCGCAGCGTTGATCGCGATATTCCGCACCATGGGCCTGGGCGCAATCCTCAACGATCGTGATCTCCTTTCCGTTTACGACACGAGTTAGCGCATCCATGTCACACGGGTGGCCGTACATGTGGACGGGCATGATTGCGCGTGTCTGCGGGGTGATTGCGCTCGCAACCGACTTGGGGTCGAGTGTAAGCGTCTTAGGGTCAATGTCGGCGAGTACGGGGGTGGCGCCCGTCGCGGCAATCCCGGCGATTGTCGGTACGCATGTGTTTGCAGCTGTGATGACTTCGTGGCCGTGTCCGATGCCAAGTCCCATAAGCGCGATCTGAATTGCGTCTGTGCCGGACGCGACACCAATGCAATTGCGCGCGCCCACGAATTCAGCGAATTCTTTTTCAAATGATCGTACTTCATCGCCCAGGACGAAGTGGCCGGAGTTGATGACTTTCAGTGCCGCCTGCGTGAGTTCGTCGAGGATCGGTTGGTTTTGACGGCGCAAGTCGTTAAACGGAATCAATTGGAGGCATCTTGTTCAGTCCGATCCACGGAAGCGGATTGCGCATCGAGCTGAGAGGGACGGCGCAGCACGTCACGAATCCAGAGGCGAACCAAGGCGACGGCTACCCGCGCGAGCCGTGGATAGTTAAAGAATTGTGACTTGCCGTGCGCACGGTGAAAGTGATGAACCGGAACCTCAACAATTCGAAAGCCGGCCCGTTGTATTTTTGTCATCATTTCGGCGCATATGACGCCCGAATCGCTGGTCAATTCGACCTTGTCGAATATGCTTCGACGCATCAGTCGAAAATCGCAATCCACGTCTCGTAGGCGTAGTCCGAATGCGCACCGTATAAGCCAATGGTAAATACGGCCAATCACAATTCTGTGCATCGGATCGTGCCGCTGGATTTTATAGCCCTGCACCACGTCGACATCCGGTCCGGCTTGATCAATCAATAGGGCAAGTTCGCGCACGTCATATTGAGCATCGCCGTCGGTATAGAAAATCCAATCTTTGCTTGCCGCTGCAAAACCGCTTCTCAATGCGCCACCATACCCCCGGTTTTTTTCGTGTCGAAGAATGCGCACATCGGGGAATTGTTGTTCCAGCGCCTGCAGCAAATCTGCGGTATGCGGCGCGCTACCGTCGTCGACGATGGTTAGATCATAGTCGAGTCCTAGTTTCTCGGCGGTTTGAATCGTGAGCAAGACCATACTGCCCATGGAACCCCAATCGTTGTAGCAGGGATAGAAAATCGACACGCTCGGCGGCATCGTGTTCACCTAGTCCTGTGCCGTCATCGCGGCGTAGGGTCCAAATCGTTTCATGCGAAAGCCGTGTACCCAAGGAGGTTCGTCTGCGGCGTTCACCAATATGATGTCATATTCGCCCGGTGCATCCGATTTGCCGAATCGCGTGATCGTTCGGCCGGAAAGAAATTGCACCGACCTCTCCAACGGCCAGAATGCCGTCGCGATTCGTTCTTCAGCCGGTCGGCTTTCTACATACGAGGCGATATCGCGGGTAGATTGCATTTCGTCCGATTGCCAAGCGCGTTGCACTTCCTGCGCCATGTGGATCGCAGCGGGAATGACGATGACCGCGCAACACGCGACGGCCAACGGTCGAGTGAAGCGGTCTATTGACGTTTGACGGGTGAGGACTTGAATCATCAATGTCACCAGAGGTCCACCGAAAATCGCAACGGCCGCCCAACCATACCAACTGTAGCGGGGCAGATTTCCGGTATTGAAAAAGAGCCACCAGAACCACTGGAAGCCAGCAAAC
>JAJDAB010000281.1 GCA_029262095.1 Candidatus Hydrogenedentota bacterium | reverse complement strand
ATAACGAAAAAGGCGCGCCGCCCGTACAAACCGAAACTGGGTAGCCCGATGACCGTTCGCCGTCTCTTCGACCGTATGAACGATTTTTTAACTGCGAACACAACCGTAATCTGCGATATCGGCGACAGTCTGTTCGGCGCGGCGGACCTAACGATTCACCGGCGTACCGAATTTTTAAGCCCGGCCTATTACACTTCAATGGGTTACGCGGTTCCGGCGGCGCTCGGCGCGGAAATGAACAAGCGCAACCGCCGGCCTGTAGTATTCGTCGGCGATGGCGCGTTCCAAATGACCGGCATGGAGCTATCAACCATAGCGCGAAACGGACTCAACCCCATCGTGTTTGTCCTCAACAACAAAGGCTACAGCACCGAACGGTTTATCAACGACGGTCCGTACAACGACATCTTGAACTGGGAATTCCACCGCATACCGGAGCTACTAAACGCGGGATGGGGTTGCGAAGTCCGGACCGAAGGCGACCTCGAAGTCGCACTCGATTACGTGACGAAGCACACAAAAGGGTTCTCGATCATCAACGTCCATCTTGATCCATTGGACGCATCGGAAGCGATGGCCCGCTTAGGAAAACGTCTGGGAAAACGCATTGGCGCTAAATCCTAACGAGTTGAAGCGGCGGTTTCGTTTCGCGGCGTTGCGTGCGGAGCCAGCCCTCGCTCTGGCGCTGCAGCGTCTAGAGAATGGTAATATTGCCTCCTCACTTGACGCGCTGCGTGCTGCACTCGATACGCTCCACCTGTTGGGGCCGTCAATCCCGGAAGAACATTCGTTTCCTGCAGCACTGAAATCACTTGAGCGGCAGTTGGATTCGGACCGCGTTGAATTCAATTCGAACGGCGATGCAACTTGCCGAGTTGATCCCGACGCTGTCAGCGCTGCAGTTCGCACTGCGATAAATAACGCTGCACTAAGTGCAGATGCCGCGCTCATGGTTGAATTGGACGCAACGAACGACCCACCAATGATCGAACTATCGTTCGACGGGCCGGGTTCAATACCAAATACGTGGTTCATCGGCGGTGTCGTACCGGCCTCCTTCGACGAAATGAAAATTCACTGGACTCGGCACACCCTCGGCGGAAGATTGGACCGAACGGAAAACGGCGTCGCGCTTAAATTAGCGGGCCAACGTGAACCGGAACCGAATCCCAAACCGCAAGAAGCCGTTCTTGCCGCCGTTACCGATGCCGAACGCGTCCTAAAACTCGCGGCGTCGACCGATGCGGGAGGAGTGCCAGAGGGAACCACGATACAAACGGCGCTCAATATTATCGATGATGAATTCATGGTTGTGGAGCCATCGGATATGTGCGCGCTACTACGCGAACTCGCACTCGAAGGAAGGGGAGTCGATCTGCAATGTAGTGAATCGATTCCACCCATTGCGATCCGTCGAGACCGTATCGCCGCGTCGATGGAAAGGCTCTGCGATCTCGCCCAACCCAGAATCGACGCCGGCGCTTCGATCACGATGATCACCGAATACAACGCCGCCGATTGCACCGCAGAAGTCGAATGCTCTTTTCCGCGTTCCGGTCAGGATGTCGCATGGCAGGCCGCATGCGCCGCGCTGGAACGAATCGTAGACGCGCTACACGATGGCGTGTGCATAGTCGATCTTGGCGACGTTATGTGCAACGTCTCGATGACCCTCCCGGATACAATAGGCGCGGCAATCGAAAAATGGATTCCCGGCTACAGCGCCTTTGCGGATCGATCAATCCAAATGCTGAGGCTCCTGAAGAGTGGGGGACAGGCCCCGCCAGAAGACCTAATTCTAGGTGGAGTACTCGAATCGGAGCTGGAACGTTGGCTATTGCCAAAGCTGGAGGCGTCGGCTGCGGTCAATGTTGCGCATGAACTTGAGAAGGGAAAAAACCCGCCGCGCTTGGCCAAAGCGTTGGGCCAAATCCGGCGGGGAAAACCGAAGAAAGAAATATGCGCACCGCAATACGCCCGCGATATTATCGCGGCGTACCGGAGCGACGAGCGCGGACGCCGTGCCATCGGATTGGATACGCTTGATACAATTGAAATCGATTCGCTGTTTGATGGATTGAAGTCCGAACCATTGGGGTATGTCACATGTCTTCGACTGCTGGTAAAGATCACGCACGCGGCGTCCGACTAACCGCGCAATCCATCGACGTGCCCGGGGTAATGCCGTCCCTGCACGACGTAATCGCCGCTCGCGAACATGTCTATCGTCACCTGCAACCAACACCGTTGCGACACTACCCCGCCCTGAGCGACCTCGTCGGCGCGGAGATCTGGGTCAAACACGAAAATTATCAACCCACCGGCGCATTCAAAGTGCGGGGCGGACTAAATCTCGTTGCCACAATGCCGGAGGAAGAACGTGCGGGCGGATTGTACACTGCATCAACCGGCAACCATGGCCAAAGCATTGCATACGCCGCTAGCACTTACGGAGTACAAGCCAACGTGTTCGTCCCAATAGGCGCGAACCCCGGAAAAGTCGCCGCCATGCGCGCGATGAATGCGAATGTCGTCGAATTCGGCAACGATTTCGACGAAGCGCGCGAGGA
>JAJDAB010000280.1 GCA_029262095.1 Candidatus Hydrogenedentota bacterium | reverse complement strand
CATTGTCCGGATCGCGATCCAACAACTCAACGCGCATGGCGGACGATTGACGGTACGTCGACGAGGTCACGATGAGCCGGATCATGCTCTTCGTGCTCCAGCCGCGTGCGACGTATTCGGACGCCAGCCAATCGAGTAGTTCCGGATGTGTCGGCGGCTGCCCGCGCGTGCCAAAGTCTTCTGTTGTGATAACAAGCCCTTGGCCGAACAGGTATTGCCAAAGCCGATTCGCGGCAACGCGGCTCGTTAGCGGATTCGCCGGATCGACGATCCAGCGCGCCAAATCAAGCCGGTCCGGGTGCTCACCGCGCGGCGCAATCGCCGGTAGAACCCCCGGCGAATGCGGTAAAATAACTTCTTCCTCCGGACTCAGAAAATCGCCGCGCGCGAGCACGTGCGTTTTTGGAGGTTTGGGGTTCACACTCAGCGTCTGTGCCTGTGTTGCAGGTGGCTTGGGTGCGGCTTTCTTATGTGCTTCAAGTGCTGCGAGCCGAGCACTCATCTCCGGATCGTCTTTCCCCATAAAGTCGATGAGCTTGGCTTTTTCTTCGTCGGTACGATCTTCGGATTTCTTGTTGAGAATAGGCCCAATGTCAACCGGCAATTCGAGGTGTTCACGATCGCCACGCGCCGCCCACAATTTGAATCGCCCTAGTGCATGACGGCTTCCGTATTGGAAGTCCATCGTAATCGTAAGCGTCGACAAACCATCCAGCGCCTGATCATCCCGGGTTGTAAATAGCGCAACTCGATTTTCGTTGTAGCCGCGCCATGCGTCGATAGACCAACCCGTGGCCGCGTCGCCGTCAATCGCGGCTTCCGCTTTCCAACCCTTCTCCCAGAAATCGGTCCAGGCCGATTCGAACTCAATCGCCTGTTTCTTGTTCGGATTGTTCGGCGGTGCAACAGCCGCGCCAAATTCTGAGAGGATAAAGTTTCCATGCCCCGCGCGACCCGGCCCGGTGTTTGGCAGACTCTTGTCCGTTAGCACTTCCAGGCGAATTCCGGAAAGGTTATCAACGCCTGTATTCGTCACGATCGTGTACGAATCGTATTCAGGGCTGTTACCCGAGACGAGGATCGATCCGTCTTCCAATTGTTTAAACGAAGCGCCCCCAGCGGACGACATGCTCGCGGGCTTGATCAACGTCCATTGAATATTGGGTGGGTCAATCGATTCTTCCCATTCTTCCAATTTTGATTCGAGGACTTTTCGATAGTCGCGAACAGCCTTTTCCAATTCGGACTGCATGCCGCGGTGACGCGATGCTGCGGCTTCGTATGAATCTTGTTCTTCGGGCAACACGGCTGGGATATCTTGTTCCATGGCTGTGTTGAAGAAGGCGTACATGCCGAAGTATTCCTTCTGCGACAAGGGGTCGTACTTGTGGTCGTGACATTGCGCGCACGCCATCGTTAGACCGAGAAATACGGACGCTGTGGTGTTGGTTCGGTCGACCACTTGCTCCACGCGAAACTGCTCCTGATCGACACCACCTTCCTTATTGGTGAGGGTGTTCCTGTGGAACCCTGTCGCAACACGTTGGCCGGTATCTGCATTTGGAATGAGGTCGCCGGCAAGTTGTTCCGTCGTGAACTGATCGAACGGCACATCTCGATTCAGCGCGTCGATTACCCAATTACGGTATCGCCACGCATGAGGACGAACGGTATCCTTTTCGAACCCGTCGCTATCGGCATAGTGGCTAAGATCTAACCAATGTCGGCCCCAACGTTCGCCGAAATGGGGTGACGCGAGCAATCGGTTGACTGCGTTTTCATACGCGTATGGACTTGAATCGTTTGTGAATGCCTCGATTTCAGCAATTGTTGGCGGTAATCCGACGAGGTCGAGGTGCAACCGCCGGAGCAATGTAATGGGGTCCGCGTCGTCAGATGGGGCAAGCCCTTCGGCTTCGAGTCGCGCCAACACAAAATGGTCAATTTCGTTGCGAACCCTGTCTGCGCGGGAAACTTTAGGCGCTTCAGCGCGATCGACGGGTTTGAAGGCCCAGTGGTCTTCTGAGTCGGCGAACGTGGGAATGACCCATACGCCCAATCCGACGGCGAATGCCACGATCCCGCTATGTACTTTAGAATAAAGCACTTCCATAGACCTGAAGAGTGAATCGTAGCACAGATTCGGAGTTTTTTCACCCCATTTGTAACGAGATTCGCGAACAAGCACACTTGTTGTGCGATATAATGGTCGCAGGGTTGACGAAGGGGTCATCTCCGACTATGCTAATCTCGTTAGGCAGGGGCAGTTTGAATCTTTGGGTGAGTAGACGCAATCACGCGTGGAGCAGAGCCGAATGACGAATATGGTGCGAAGTTTAGCGTTTGCAGCAGTGTTCGCGATGGTACTTGCTGCCATTCCGGCCATGGCCAATGAAATATCGGTCCCAGAAAAACCAACGTTCTACAAAGACGTACTACCAATTTTGCAAGAGAACTGCCAAGACTGTCACCGTCCCGGCGGCAAGAACATGGGCGGTATGGTCGCACCGATGGCATTCATCGACTACAAAGACACGCGCCCCTGGGCGAAAGGTATCGCGAAAGCGGTATCCACGAAATCGATGCCGCCTTGGGATGCTTCCCCTGAACACGCTGGCGTATTCGAACACGAACGCGGTTTGGACGATGCGGAAATCGAAACAATGGTCCGTTGGGTGAGCACGGGCGCCTCCCGCGGCAATGAAGCCGATGGGCCAGCCCCGCTGGAATTTCCCGATACTGAAGGCTGGTCGATTGGCGAGCCTGACTTGATTGTTCGCATGCCGGAGCC
Organism: Candidatus Hydrogenedentota bacterium; assembly: GCA_029262095.1. GTDB lineage: Bacteria > Hydrogenedentota > Hydrogenedentia > Hydrogenedentales > SLHB01 > JAJDAB01. Next base: position 1,933 of record JAJDAB010000280.1, on the reverse strand, counting down.
GTTCTTCGTGCCGGACGATCTCCTGGACGCGACGCATTACTTCAAGACAACGTTGTCGGAAGAAGATCATCCGAAAGATCGTTGGATCAAGGCGGTCGAATTCCGCGCGGGTAGTGCTGCGGTTCATCACATCATTGCACGGCCGATTGGCGGTATCGCCCCGGGCAACGCTCCAAGCGTGTACCGTGAAGGCTATAGCGCGAAGCTTCCGAAGGGCTCGGAAATCGTGTTTAATATGCACTATCACAAAGAACCCGGTGCCGGCACTGGCGTATGGGATCAATCCGAGGTCGCTGTGGTTTTCTATCCCGAAGACTACGTGCCGGAACATGTGTTGACAACCGACCCGTTGGGTACGTTTGCAATTAACATCCCGCCGCACGCGAAGGATTATCAGGCTCAAGCGGAGTTGACGTTTGAATCCGACGTGCTCATTAGTCAGATGATGCCGCATATGCACTACCGTGGCGTCGCCGCGAAATACAACCTGACCTACCCGGACGGTAAGGAAGAAGTCCTTCTAAACGTGCCGGAGTATGACTTCAACTGGCAAACATCCTACCGCTTCAAGGAACCGAAGTTCGTACCCAAGGGCACGAAGGTCACGTTGACGGGAACGTGGGATAACTCGGAAGACAATCCGTTCAACCCAGACCCGAGCAAGAACGTCACCTGGGGTGAAGCCACCCACGAAGAAATGATGTTCGGCTGGATTTCTTACACGAATCCGGAAGAAGACCACACCGGTCACAGTGGGTACAGCAAGCGAACTCAAGGTCAGAACTAAGCAACATATCCACAGTTTGAATTACGAAGGGCGTCTCCGAAATGGGGACGCCCTTTTTTTGTCCACACGAAAATATTTGATCGGTGTCACAGGCGAAAGATACTGCCGACACTGGCGCTCCTTTTGATCTCGAAATAGAATCGTGCGCCTAGATCAAGTAGCTGGCAAGAATTCCGAGTAGCACGATCAAGAGGGTCGCTAGCGCGACGTTGAGCAGGAAGTTGGGCCAATCCACATAACGCATGTCACGTTTGGCTCGGTCTGGACTTTCTTCGCGGGGAGGCGTGATTGACACGACTTGACGGCATCGACCGCACTTGCTGGTGCGACCGATGTAGATGTCAGGCACCGTTAACACGGCCCCGCAGTTTGGACACTTCAGCGAGATTGCTTCCATTTACGAATAGTATACCCGGAAATTCGTGTAGGTGTGCAGGTATTCGCCGAAGTTGAATCCGTCCTATAGGAAAGGAATTAGAAGCGCGAGAAACTCAAGATCACCCGTGAACAAAATGATGAGCAGAATGATGATGAAGGCGGTCATGTTAATACTCCCTTGCGTTCAGCCCCTATTACTAACATGTTTTTAGCATGTTACTCGCGCGATGCGCAAACGCGACCTATGTTTGCACGGCACTTCGTCAACCGAGTGGATTATCCATTCGAATGGACGCAGGCGAAGTTCCCTCGATGCAGCTATATTTGTCAAAATCTTCATGTCCGGCGGCGCGCAGGATGTCCTCGTCGTATAGCGCTTTGCCGTTGGACAACTCGGGGTGCACCAGGGCCTCGTAGGTCGCGTCGGCCATGACTTCTGCCTTTCGCCATTGCGATTCATCTGCGATCTGATGATTGATGGTGGCTTGCGACTCGACAAGCGTGGCTGGCCAAAGCGCGGTCCCGTAAATGTTGTACTCTTTGAATTCTTCGGCGATACCGTACGCGATGAAGGTCATTCCGTATTTGCTGATGCAGTAGGCGATACGTCCCGGAATCATCTTCCGACTCACCGGCGGCGACATGCAGATGACGTGGCCGGATTTCTGTTCTTTCATCTGCTGTAGAAATGCCAGCGTAACGTTGTACGCCCCGCGCGCATTCACGTTCATCACCATGTCAAACCGGCGCGTCGGTGTTTCCTCCATA
>JAJDAB010000279.1 GCA_029262095.1 Candidatus Hydrogenedentota bacterium | reverse complement strand
GGGCTCTTCACCCGCGAGTGCACTTCGTGTAGATAACCATGGCCGTATCGCTGCGACGACCGTATACGCGAATCGCTACGGCTCCGCGCCGCGTCAGAATCTATTCGCATTCGGAGTGAGACCTATTCCCCCACACTCCGGCGAGGGGTTCGAAGACATTGGCGCAAGCACGGAGACTTCAGTCGGGGTATTGACGTCGGGCGATCAATACTGGCTGACCTCGTACACCGCAACCACTCTTCCGGGAAGCCACTCGGAACGCGGCACCATCGTCGTACGACCCATCGGCACCGATGGCACACCAAACGGCCCCGTTGCGCGTCAGCTTCTTCCAGGAACGCCGGAGGCCGGGTGCGTGTTCAGCAATCACGAAGCCGTTGCCGTGCTTGAGTGGAATGGGGAAACGACACGGTGGGCGGTGCATACCCTTCGTCCGGCGAGCCGGGATGGGTTACGATCGACCGAACCGTTAGTCGGCGTTTCCGGCGATAGCCCATTCGGTCAATCGGCGACTTTGGGCACTACGGGCGATGAACGGTATCTGATAGTGGTCGTCCCACAATCGCACCTCGATCAAGCAGAGCGAACATCAACGTTAATTGTCATCGATAGCGAATCGCTCAAACCTGCGGGTGACCTTATGACCATTCGGGGTACGCCGGACGATCCGGACCACGCAATCAGCGCCGCGCCTGGAAGTGCCGCATGGATCGCTTCGCGCGACCCCGCATCCGCATTCGGATTCGCGACCTATATTGAAGTCGGCGAAAACGGCCCAGAAATAAAAGACGACCCCTCGTACAGCGCAGCAGATGGCGCACCGCTCATCGCTACTGACCTTGATTCTGGCCGCGCGGCCATCGCTGCGGGTACACGTATAGAAACAAGATCAGCCGGTGCGGGTGTCATCGATCGCGCTGAGTTTAGCTCGCCGATCGGTGCACTCGCCTGGCATGAAACAGCGCTTTTGATTGCAGAAGGCGGACGCCTCAACCGTCTGGATACAAATGGCCTCGCGATCGAATCGACGGTCCAATTGCAACTCGGCCACATCGACGCGATCGTGCCAATTTCTTCAGCGGACTCAACTACCGACGGATCGCCCCACGAAGTGAATCCCGACGAACGTTCATCGAATGCAGCGCTTCGGGTGAATCCGGGACTGCAATTGCGCACGCGCGCGGCGGGATATGAGCGGCAGTTGCTTCGCGTTGATTCGGTTCCGCCTTCCGGAGGCGAGTGGTCCATTCGATACGACAAGAACGCAGCACCGTGGTTACGCGTCGACGCGATGGGCGGTCCAATTCCAGGCGGACCGCACTTGCAATTGGATCCAGGGAGACTGCCGACGGAGGGAAACACGGGTGTTGTGATTGAACTACGCGCAGTGGATTCGGACGATCGCGCGTTGGCCGGAAGCCCAAGAACAATTAGCGTAGAAGTCGTTCAAGATGCTGCGTCGTTACGGCGCATCGCATGGGTCTTTGGCGACGCTGAAAACCGGGATCGCATGCGTTCCGTGGCCAATGCGTTATCAATCGCGCCGCTGCATTTTACCAACGACTATCGAGCGACGAACGATACGATCGACGCGCGGCGCGTCAGTGTGGTCGTCATGGATGAATCGGCCGCTGCACAATCGTTGGTGACGCGGCGATCGATTACCGAATTTGTGCACGCGGGAGGAGGTCTCGTTTTCATTCGTGCGCCAATCGAATCCACGATCACGCGCCCCACAGGCGATTGGCTTCGTCCGTTTGGGGTGACGTTGACATCGAACCAAGCGGCGAACCAAACCCTGACGCCGCAAGCGACACATCCGCTGGCGCGTTGGTGGCAACCGTCCTGGAGTAGCACTTCGAACAGAGGCTACGAAATAGAATCGCCGTCCGCTTCCGTATTGGCGGCGAACGGGAACGGAGCGATTGCATCGACCGGTCATTACGGACTCGGCCGGGTCGCGGTCTTCGCGACGCCTTCACCTGTGTTCGATCCCGGATACGATCACCGGAGATTTACATCGGCATTGTTTACGTGGCTATCACGTTCGTTGTTCACCGATGCCCCGGGCCAAGTTGATTCGGATGGCGATGCGTTGCCCGACTGGCTGGAAAACCGGAATCGAAACGCCATCCATGAGCCGGACGAAACGGATTGGGATAACCCGGACACAGACGGAGACGGGATACCGGATGGAAGCGAAGACGTTAATTTGAATGGCGTGCTGGACGCAGGGGAAACGAGTCCACTTACCGCGGACACGGATGGCGATGGCATATGGGACGGCGCTGATGTAACGCCCATTCCGCCATTCGAAGCGGCGCTCATCGCGACCCTCTATCCTGATTCAGCGCCCGCGCACGGGGGACGAACCATCGTCATTCAAGGACGCAATTTTAGTCCAAACCAACGCGTATGGTTTGGCGACCGCTTGGCCCGTGACGTGCGCTTGGATGACGCGAATACGATGAGTGTCGTTGTGCCCCCGGCTTCGCCACAGGCACCAGAATCGGCAATCGATATTCGCATTGAAGACATGGGCACCGGACTTGAGTACACGGCAGCGAACGCCTTCACCTATTCAGAAGCCGTCCGCGTCGGGTTGACGTTGCGCGCCGTGCCGGAAGCAGGTGGACCCAATCTGGGTGTGCTCTCGCTCCGAATATCGACGAGAGAAAAGGTGGCCATTGGCCGTGTCGCGCTTAGCTTGGTTACATCGCCGCCCGGCGCATTGAGCTGGGGTACGTTGGAACCTGGAGTGGCTGCCGCTCAACAAGGGCGATCCATAATCGGTTCCGCTGCGCCCGACGGATCGCTCTCGATCGCAATAGGCGCATCGCAAAACGCGCAAGGCATGGGAGAGTTCGTCACAATTCCGTGGGCGTACGCTCTTGATTTTACTGAATCTGTGACCGTGCAAATCGAAAACGCCCGCGTCACCGCGGACAATGGTTATCCCTTGCAGGTGGACGTGCAAGACGCCTTTGGTCTGCGATAATGCAATCCATGCGATCAGGTAACGCTAAAATACGCATCACACCGGACAGGCCGCGGACGCAAGTCTTCGGCATGATGTCGAAGGGCACCGTGAACGATATCTGGGCGCGGTGCGTTACGCTCAACGATGGCGAAAAGCGGCTGGTCATCATCACATATGACCTTAATTGCCTGGACGTGGCGACGCCCATTCTTCGCGAACGATGCGCGAACGAGCTCAGCATTCCAGCCGGACGTCTTGTATTGCTCGCCACACACAACCACAACGCGCCCATCCAAATCGTCCCCGACAACTACGATTACGGACGGTGGCTCGCGGAAACGCTATTCGATCTCATTCAAACCGCCATCGAGAATGAAGTGGGTCCGGTTAAGTTGCAACTCGGTTCGGGTAAAGGTGAGTTCGTCTGGGCCGTAGGCAATGCGCCCGCCGACACCGAAATACAAACGTTGACCGTGGTGCACGGTGATAAGCCCACAGCGGTGCTGTTCACGCATCCCGTACATCCCATGTTGGGCGCGAGCGGCTACATTGAACACGCTCATCCCGGCTACGCCTGCGACGCGCTCGAAGAGGAACTCCCCGGATGTCTCGCGTTGTATGCCGACGCTTGCGGCGGAAACCAGTTCGCCATCGAACCCGCTATCGAAGGCGACGCCATGGCGAAAGCAAAAGCATTGGGCCAACACCTCGCAGACCTTGTAATCGGAATAGTCGCCGGTCCCACAACTGACGTCACAGGCCCAATCGACGGATCACTCGAAGTCATCTCACTTCCATTAGCACCGCCGCTCCCGCGTGAGGAGGCCGAGCGATTGCTCAAAGAAGCGCCGTGTGAAGAAACGTGTGTGCGTTATCCGGACGAACGCAGATCAACTAACTGGATACGCGTATTGAACCAGTACTACAAGGAAGGCAAACCGTTTCCGAAACGATTGGACGACCTGGTCTGCACCGACGACGGATTCCTAGTCGACGCCCACGAAGACGGGCGCGCCTATCCCTGCCGCTACGAAGAAGTCATCATCGCGCGTATCGGCCCGATGCCATTCGTCGCGATGCAAGGCGAGGTTTGCGCGCCCATCGGCATGCGCATCAAAGACGCCTTCCGCCAACGTATGCCCATCTTCCTCACCGCCTACATGGGCGAACACAACCTATACATCCCCACCCGCGAACTCGTCCGCGTCGACGCCTACCAATCCCAAGTCCTACGAATCCAATACGCCAGCCCAGTCGACTGGGACCCCAAAGTAGAAGATGAAATGGTCCACGGCGTAATCGATCGCGTGAAGAAACGCATGAACGACACCGAAGAACCCGCCCTCATCCACGACTATCTATCCGTACGAATGGAACCCGACAACGCGGATTGAGGTCGCCAAAGTATTGCATCTATCGCCCAAAATGTCATTCCGAACGAATGTGAGGAATCTTCCCTGCGCCAACAAATGACGCTAAAGTCAAACAGGCCAACCGCGAAACAGAATCTCTTTGTGCTTTAGTGACTTGGTGGTGAATTCAGATCTCCCAACCCGGCCGATAGTCCCGATGCAACAGCGCGTTCGCGTCATCGCTATTCGTGATGCGCAAGTTTGGCGCGTCCCACTCAAGCCGCTCCTGTGTGCGCAACGCGATATTGCCCAGCAACACGACCTCGGTCACCATTCCCGCCATTTCAAAATTGGCGCCCGGCGTCGGCCCGCCCTTACACGCTTCAATCCATTCTTCGTAATGCCCAGGCGAACGCGACAACGTCTCATCCGGCACCGGAAAATCTTCCATCCGCGACTCCGGCAACAGCCGCCCATCCAACATCACGCCATCGTCGCCGTAGATGATGTTGCCGTTGTCTTTCAACGCGCGACCCGCTTCAAGTTCACGCGGTCGCGTAGGTTTCAAGCCGCCGTCATACCACGTAAGCGAACACGCCGGCCATTCGCCGCGCGCGGGAAATTCATAATGCACAATCGATCCTGCCGGATACGTCTCATCAAACAATTCCGTTGACGACGCATGCACAGACGTCGGGTGTTTGAGATCGAGCGCATAAAACAATGGATGAAAACGATGACACCCGATATCGCCCAACGCGCCAGTACCGAAGTCATACCAGCCCCGCCAACGGAACGGGTGGTAGATCGGGTGAAACGGACGCTCCGGCGCGGTGCCCAACCACAAATCCCAATCCAACGATTCCGGAACGTCCTTCGTTTCCTGAGGACGCGCAACCGCTTGCGGCCAGATCGGCCGATCCGTCCAAACATGCACCGCGCGAACCGGGCCAACCGCGCCCGCGATCAGATACTCCCGCAATGTGCGCGCGCCATCCGATGCCTGCCCCGTGTTGCCCATCTGCGTAGCGAGCCCGGTTTCCGAATATTTCTCGGCCAGCGTACGCGCCTCACGCACGGTATGCGTCAGCGGCTTCTCGCAATACACATGCTTGCCATGCCCCATCGCCCAAAGCGAAGCCACCGCATGGGTGTGATCCGGCGTGGCGACAACAACGCCATCGAAATCAGACTGTTCGTCGAACATCACGCGAAAGTCTTTGTACCGTTTCGCGTCGGGGTACGTCTCGAACGCCTTGCCCGCGAGCTTCCAATCCACGTCGCATAACGCCGTAACGTTCACGCCGCGCGCGGCCAGTTCTTTGAGGTCGTGCTTGCCCTGGCCACCAATGCCGATCGCTGCAATGTTGAGCGTTTCATTCGGCGACGCGGCATAGACGGAACTCGCCGCGGCCAATCCCGCACTCCCCATCATGAATGTACGGCGCGTCATGGATGCCATGGGCGGCAACTCCCCTCTATAACGATTCAAGTTAATTTATACAGATGATCTTGAGCATGAGTGCCATGCTTGAGCCGAGCTAACATCCCCCTTAGTCCCCCTTCGAAGGGGGATCAAGGGGGATGTTAGGTCGTTACGCAACGAACAAATCCTCTTTGTATACACCACAAGCGAAGTTAGACGGCACTACAACTCTTCGACTCGAATATTCTTGAAACGCACAACCGAATGGTCGTCGTGATTCTGCAGGCCGATATATCCGCGCGCCAAGCGATGTTGCTCCGTGTCAATGACCGTAGCGCCGTTCATTTCAACTTGAATGCGCGGACCTTTCGCGACAATCGTCACCGTATTCCATTGATCGGCCGGACGCACGCGCACTTCCGTAGGCGCAACCACGTCGTACAACGAGGTGACACCACCCTTCGAGGGCGCGTCTCCATGGCCATCGACGATCTGCATTTCGTATCCCGTGAACGCCGGATTCTTCTCCTCCGCCGACCGGAAAAACACGCCGCTGTTGCCGCTCTCGTTTATCGCGTACTGCAATTCCAACCGGAAATCGCCGTACATCTTGTCCGTACGCAACCACGATCCGGTCAGTTCAGGGTCAGTCGACCAATCACGGCCCTTCCGCCCGACAAGCACACCATCCTCGACCGGCCAGTCACCGCCCGCAATCGCAGTCCAACCACTGATATCCTCACCGTTAAAGATAGGTTTGCAACGCGAGTGCTCCTCCCGAATGCGTAACAACAAGTCGCGTGTCTTGCGAATCGCGGCGTATTCATCCTCAGGCGTCTGGCCCACGGACTCCACGCCGACATGTCCGGAGTAGCCGCCGTCACGAACAATGCGCATCATCCGGAAATAATTCGTGTCACTAACGATGCCGTCGTCGTCAAACGAATTCGCTTTCGCGCTCACCGCTTTCGCATACGGCATAAACCGCTCAACCGCATCGTATCGATCAACGTCCGGCGTGAAGTTTCCGAAATCGGGCAACGTCCCAAAATTCGGCCGATCCACCTCACGCATCACACGCAACAACCAATCCGGATCAGACGAATGTCCAAAATGATTCTCAATCGTCACATTGATATTGCGTTCTGCAGCGTAATCCGCCAGTTTCCCGCAACTTTCCACGACATACTTTCGCAATAAATCCGCGTCTTCCGGCCCACGAGCGTTCACACGAATCGTATGCGAACCCAAAAACGCCGCCGCATCGATCCAAGCGTAGGCATTGTCCACCGCCGTATTCCGCGCAGACTCGTCTTTAGCGCCGAGCGGACCGTTCATATCGATCATGATAAGGCCAATGGCAACACCCTCGCCATCCGCGCGAGATTTCAACTCTTTGAGGTAGACGTTGTCGCGCGCCTTGTCCTTACAAAACTGGTCGACCAACTCGATCGTGTCGATATCAAAGGCCTCACGCGCCACTCGTGGAAAATCGAGATTCGTCATCTTGCCGCCGAACAAATTCTTGTGCAACGACCATTCGGCGAGGGATATCTCAAACGGCGGAGACGCCGTCGCGGCACTCGCATGAAAAGAAGGCAACACCGCAGCGCCAACCGCCGCACCAGACAACTGTAAAAATGTTCGACGTTTCATATACATACCTTTTGGAGTGCGGTGGCTTGCCACCGCTTTATCCAAGCGGGGCTTGCCCCGCGTTGCGCCTCTAAGCGAAGCTCGCTTCGCGGACTCAAATGCCAAATCGATCGAACGAACGCGAGGCAAGCCTCGCAGAATAAAGCGCAAGCAAGCTTGCGCACTCCACATGGGTTACTTCAACCCCAAGTTCTCGTAGTACTTAATATTGTGCGTAGCCCGCCCAAACGCGATGACATCCGGCCAACCATCGCCATTCATATCCGCAGCCAACGCGTCTTCCGTCGCCATGCCGCCATCATCGATAACGTGCTTCGTCCAACTATCAATTCTGGCGTTCATTTCGTTCTTGCGTTGAATATCGTATATCTGGAGGCCGGGTTTGTCCTGGGGCGGCGCGTTATCACGAAATCCAACGAGCAACTCATCATGATCGTCGTGGTCGAAATCCGCCCACCAAATTGCGTGCCCACCGCGAAGGCCGTCATCAAACACGTGGCGGGTCCACATCTTGCCTGGCCCCCACTCATACACGACCGCCATGTTACCGTGCCACGGTTCAATCGTAGCGAGCAACCGTTCATGCACGCTATGGCCTTCCGCCATACCGCCCTCAGTTTCAAGCACGTTGGTCGTCTTGATTTCGCCCGCGCCACTCTTGGGCAGCGGTACGGGGTTGCCATCGACTAGCGGCTGCTTGCGCCACGTACTATCGCGACCCCGAACAAACTGAGTGATGCCTTCGTATGACGCCGCCAACACCGAGTCGACTTCACTGTTACGTCGGCCTCGTGACGGCCACACGTTGTGCATGACATGCAACGACTCGTCGATTACTTCCTCTACCCACGGAGCCTTTAACGGATCATTCTTATCCGGACGCAACAAAAACAGCTTTACCGGCTTGTCGTCGAAATTTGGCGGCGACGAGCCCACCCCCTTCAGTGGCGCGACCACAAGTTCCTTCGCGCCATCGCCCTCCACATCCGCCCAGCGAATGCGGTGCAACGTCGGTTCTTCATCCAGCAACGTCACCACATTCCAAGGTTTCGTAACATCGTCCCCCGCATGCAACAAGAACAACGCGCCACCCGACGCCGTATAATTGAATTGCCACTCCCCACCAAGCGCTAGTTCCGGTATGCCGTCGCCATTCAAATCATGCGGCGCAACACACACGTTCGAGTTCTTCAACGTGTCTGTGATGAGGTGCGGCGTCCAATCCGGATTTTCATACCAATACACATCCTTGCTACTAACGCCAACAATGTCCGGTTTGCCATCGCTATTGATGTCCGCGACAGTAATCGCGAGTCCGGTACCCGCATCCGCATTGATCACGTGTTCCTTAAACTGCGGAAACGGCGCGTCTTGAGCTCCTGCGTATATAACGAACATCATAGGGAGTACGCCAAACGTGTAACGGCAGTTCATACGAATCCTCCAAGGACTATTTAAGCGACTCCAGAAAAGCAACAATATCGACCAACTCCTGCGCGCTCAATGCCGAACTCAACCCGTCGGGCATAAGCGATGTCCCGGTTTCTCGTCGTTCGACGATGTCACCGATCGCGATCGATGTGACATTCCCAGCCGAGTCGACAAGATCGAGCGCTTCGTCCGATTCGGTACGGATGAATCCGGATAACAACCCTTCGGTCTCTGTGTCGATAATCCACACTTTGTATTCATGCGACACCGCCGCACTCGGATTCAGAATCGATTCCAGCAACGCGTCCCGGCCCAACTTCTCGCCGATGACGGAAAGCTCCGGCCCTACAGATTTGCCTTCGCCATTGACGACATGACATCGCGCACAATCCGCGGCTTCTGCGCTGAAGAACATCGCCTTTCCGTTCGCCGCATTGCCTCGCATGGCCATCAAAGTAGCGATCGGCGGCAACGCTTCACCTTCCCGCGATTCCGGACGTGGCAAAAGATTCGCCGCCATCAACCGAATGTTTTCCTGCCGACTACGGTGCAAACGGTCGGCAACAACCAACTCAAGGTCTTTCGGCAACGCGCCCCGCTCCGCCATGTCCAACAAGACAAGCGAACCCTCCTCCGTACGGGACAAAAGAACCGCAGCCTCACGTCGAATGTCGAGTGCCCGTTCCGTATCCGCGGCGAAATCGCCCAACGTTTTCAGCGTGCGCGTTCCAGGCACAGCCGCCGCAGTGCGCAACGCCGATCGCGCGACGTTCGCATCAGAATGATCCGACAACTCCAGCGCGGTCTCCAAAAGCGCACTACGATCCGCGCGCCTCGATTTCGGCGCTAATCGCTCAAGTGCGTTCAGTGCGC
>JAJDAB010000278.1 GCA_029262095.1 Candidatus Hydrogenedentota bacterium | reverse complement strand
AATCGCGGAGCGATCCCCTTCAAGTCCGTTGATGATATGAAACGCCCACAACGGCTTTTTTCGATCGATACCCGCGTGAAAGATGTCGAGAAAAACGTCATCCGCGCGTTCAATCGGCGCGGGTGGGTCCAATTGAATGTGATGTACATGGTCATCGATGTTGAAGTTTGGCGAGGTGACCCATGCAGGATGCGCTAGATTAAGCGGGGCCTTTTGAATTCGCTGACGAAATCGTCTTAGACGCGGCAGCTTTTCAGCCAGCCCTGATTTGAACGCGTCGAAGTCGATCGGCCCATCCATGATAGAAATGAATCCGCCATGGCTCGGCGCCTTAGCGGATTCTATAAATAGAAATGCCGAGTCTAACGCACTTAAGCGCTCTGGACGTTCCACGCTAGATTTGCTCCCCGTTATTTTGCATGTGACATTGCGGCGGGCTCAGATGATGGCCCCTCCGCTTCAGCGTCCACGGTGGCGAGAAGCCGATCGAAGGCTTCGTGGAGGTATTTAATTAGCTTTTCAAGGGGTTGATTCAGCGTCGGATCCCCAGCGAACGATAACGTAAGATGGTCAGAATAGGTTATAGCACTACAGAGTAGCCCAACCCGAGGCATTAGCGGCAGCAACGGTCGAACCTGGACGACCTTGCGACCGCCCATATACGAAGACACTTCCGGCCACCGCACATTAGTGACATACATATTCATCATCGGTGGCCGCCCGATCTTTACGATCGCCCGATTGAGCAAATCCGAATACATGAATCGCAACACCCAGCGTAACATCGGCGCGGGAAGGCGTTGGGTCTTGTTGATGTATTCCACCATCGCTTCGATGACGTTGGCCGATTTCACTTCGCGCATGTACTCCGCGACTTCCTTCAAGCGTTGTCCAGGGTCTTTGACGTCGAGCGGAATGAGCGCGGGAAGGAGTGCGACTCGATTCCCCCAATCATCCTTGGTGCCTTGATTGCGCCTGTTTGCAGCGAGGTGCAGTCGTAAGTAGCGGCCCGTGGGGTCTTGCCCCTCTTCCCGAGCGATACGCTCTGAGATTTCACCCAGCATTGAAATGAACACATCATTGATTGTGGCGCCATACGCCTTGCGTATCGCGCGAAGGTCTTTCAGCGGAAATGACGTTGACCGGTGCTGCACTCGGCCGGATAGCATGCCGTTGAAGCCGAAACGCATCGCTGGCGCTTTCTTGAATCGCTGGAGCAATGCTTCGCGGCGTTCGAGTTCTTCTGCTGGTGCGACGCCAATTGCGCTACTATCCGCGCCCGCCTTTCCCCGGTCGGCGATCGCGTGGCGCACACGTTCAAGTGGGCGCGGAAGTGGGGGAGCGTCTTTGTTCCAGTCGGGAGCAGCGCCCTCCCGCATGTTCGGCTCCTGGAAATCGACGAGCGCGGCGTAAATTTTGTGTCCGCCTGTGCCATCGGTCAAGCAATGGTGCACTTTGATCACAATAGCCGCTTCATCGTTTTCTAAACCATTCACCACATAAAGCATCCAGGGCGGCTTAGACATATCGAGACGGTCTTGCATGGTGTCGTCTAGGAACACGTCGAACTCGGCCAGGCTGCCGGGTGCTGGAAGTCGCACGTGGCGTACGTGGTCTTGCAGATCAAAATCGGGATCGGTTTCCCAAGTCGGATGCCCAAGATTGAATGGTACCGGCAGAATGCGTTGCCGAAAGCGTGGTAAGTATTCGAGGCGGTGCGCAAGATCGACTACGTATGCATCGAAGTCCACGTGACCATCAACGCGAAATACGCCAGCGATATCGAACGACACCGTTTTGTTTTCGAGATACAACATCGTTGCATCCATCGCGGTAAGGCGATCGCGTTCTGGCGTGTACCCTCTCCTCGTCCATCCGGAAGTGGTCACCGTATGGTCGTACCCCGATAATGACCAAGCGCTTTTGGCGATAGTTACCCGCCTGTTTGACCGCTTGACGACTCGAAGCGTTTCAAACATTGAAGAATTCGTTTTCTTCTCGCCTACTTTGACAGGAAAAATTGCGGAATGGTAGCGTGCAGATCGATTTTAGCGCCTACAGTCGGGCATAATATGAATGTTGCGTCGCGATAGGCGACGTGTAGCGCCTTAACCAAGCGAGTTCCGCCGGAGAATGTAACGTGGCCGTCATATCCCAAGAGTCGAAACCATTCACCGAGGACAACCCCGAATCGATATCGCGCGAGCCATTCCTCAATTCGCGCAAAATCTACGTTGAAGGATCGGACCCTTCGATTCAGGTACCCATGCGTGAAATCGCGCAAGCACCAACGAAATCACAAAGTACGCAAACGGAAACGCCGAACGCGCCGATTACGGTATACGACGCGTCTGGCCCCTATACCGATCCGGATGTCGCAATCGACGTGCGTAAGGGACTCGCGCCGCTCCGGCAGGATTGGATACGCCAGCGCGGTGATGTCGAGGAGCTTGGGTCAATCACATCGGACTACGGTCGCGCGCGGCTTGAAGATACGGCACTGAATAATATTCGATTCCTTGGGACACGGAAACCGATGCGCGCGAAGTCCGGCGCCCGCGTGACGCAATTGCATTACGCACGACGCGGCGAGATCACGCCGGAGATGGAATTCATCGCGATACGTGAAACATTGCGGCTCGAGGAAACGAATGAGTGGTTGAAAGAGCAACATCCAGGTCATGCTTTTGGCGCGAATATGCCTGCGACGATTACACCCGAATATGTGCGAGACGAAGTCGCTCGTGGGCGGGCCATCATTCCCGCGAATATCAATCACCCTGAACTGGAGCCGATGATCATCGGTCGCAACTTCATGGTGAAAATCAACGCGAACATCGGGAACTCTGCCATTACGTCTTCCATTGAAGAAGAAGTGGAGAAGATGGTTTGGGCTACGCGTTGGGGCGCGGACACGGTGATGGACCTGTCAACCGGGGACAATATCCATGAAACGCGCGAATGGATCGTGCGCAACTCGCCTGTCCCCATCGGCACGGTACCGATCTATCAAGCCTTGGAAAAGGTCGATGGAAAGCCGGAAGACCTGACGTGGGAATTGTTCAGGGACACGTTGATCGAACAGGCCGAGCAGGGTGTGGACTATTTCACCATTCACGCCGGCGTCTTGATCCGGTATATCCCAATGACCGAAAAACGGATCACGGGCATCGTGAGCCGTGGCGGTTCCATCATGGCGAAGTGGTGCTTGACCCATCACAAAGAGAATTTCTTGTACACGCATTGGGATGAGATCTGCGAGATTTGCGCCGCCCATGACATCTCATTTTCGATTGGCGACGGTCTGCGTCCCGGATGTCTTGCGGACGCGAACGATGAAGCCCAATTTGGTGAATTGAAGACGCAAGGTGAACTCACGCGGCGCGCTTGGGAATTCGACGTGCAGGTCATGAACGAGGGGCCGGGCCATGTGCCGATGCACCTCATCAAAGAAAACATGGAGAAGCAACTCGAATGGTGCGATGAAGCGCCGTTCTATACGCTGGGACCGCTGACGACTGATATCGCGCCGGGCTATGACCACATTACCTCGGCGATTGGCGCAGCGATGATCGGGTGGTACGGCACCGCGTTGCTCTGCTACGTCACGCCGAAGGAACACCTTGGCTTGCCGAACAAAGACGATGTCCGCGAAGGCGTGATTACCTACAAAATCGCCGCGCACGCCGCCGATTTGGCCAAAGGACATCCGGGCGCGCAAGTGCGGGACAACGCGATCAGTGCGGCCCGTTTCGAATTCCGTTGGG
>JAJDAB010000277.1 GCA_029262095.1 Candidatus Hydrogenedentota bacterium | reverse complement strand
GATTTCTCCAACAACTCTATTGACCGGCTACGTTGTTCCGCGGACGCAGGTAATTCAGAGATTACAAGAATCGTCGCGAACGATTGATGCTGGAAGACTTCGCGGGCCAGGGCCAAGCTGTTCTCGGAAACGAATTGAGTCAGAATCGGGTTGGATTCGATGACGGAGGGATAAAAGCGGTCCGTATGCCATGCACGAATCTCGACTACCGCGCGTTCAATAGAGGCCAAGTCATCCGGATGAAGAACAAACGGTAGTGCCCGCTGATTGCGTGCATGGGAGTTCTCTACGAACAGTTGGCCGGCTTGATCGCCGTGTGCAAGTACTCGCGGATCTTGCTGCCAGTTTGTCAGCACACGAAACAGATTCAGCTCGAAAAATTCGCGGACCAGTTGAAGGTTTACATCACTCAAACCAAGTTCTTTCCGAGTGCGGGTAGCCTAATCACTTAACCCAACCAACGTCTTCGCAATCTCGTGATTGGGTTGTTCGCGTAAGATGTCTTCACCGATTTCCTTTGCGCGATCCAACTTTCCGAGACGCTGGTAACAGAGCCCGATTTTGGCATAGATATCGGCACGAACGAAATTTTCGCCAAATGCGCTGAATACGCGGCTGGGGTTCTCGCTATCCGTCTTGTCCCGGGCATCACGGTAGAACTCCAGTGCCGTCGAGAACTGGTCGCGCGCGAATGCGACTTCGCCGCGCAGGAACAGCCCCTCGGGGCCGCCCGGCTTCGATTCCAGTGTGCGTTCGATTAGTTTGTCCGCCCGCTCGAGCGTGGTGTTGGCGAGCGCGGTATCTCCAACGAGTTTCGCGGCGCGGCCTAGCAAGTACAGCACGGCGAAATTGCTGCCGCCGGTTGTCAACGCCGCTTGCGCCTGCTCTACGGCTTGCGGTCCGTTCTTGTCCTCGAAATACGTCTGTGCTACGCCTAACCGTGCACGCCCGTTCGTTGGGTCTAGGGCAACCAGTTGTAGAAATTGTTGTCGTGCACCTTCCGTGTCGCCGGTCTTGATGAGCGCATGGCCAAGATCGAGCCGGGCGGCGGCTTGATCGGGCCGCCTAGTAACGACTTGTTGCAACACATCAACCGCGCGTTTTCCATGGCCGAGCCGCAAATAGCATTTAGCGATTTGATGATATGACGCCGCGAATGACTGGTCGAGATGTATGGCCTTTTCGAAACACTGAATGGCACGATCCAGATCGCCCTTCATGCTGGCGGTCAGCCCGTCGTCATAGAAACTTTCTGCGTCGTCACCGCCGAACGCTGTCGTGTCGCTACTCATTGATCACGATCCTCGTATCGCTTCCAGCGCCGAGCGCACCTGCGAATCTTCGATATCTGTGCGATGCACGACGTGGCCCATCGCGTCGGCCACAACGAATTTCATTTTGCCCGCACGCGCCTTCTTGTCTCGGCGCATGGCTTCGATGACGGCATCTATTGGCATTTCCGGCCAGGATTCGGGGAGCTCATACTGCGTAAGGCACGCGTTATGCCGTTGTTCAAAGGCCGCATCGACGAGCCCGAGGTCGCGCGAGAGCGCCGCGGCGGATCGCATACCGAGGGCGATAGCTTCGCCGTGTAAAAACTTGGTGTATTTGCTGGCCGCTTCAACACCGTGGCCGAATGTATGGCCGTAATTGAGATTCGCGCGCACGCCATGTTCGCGTTCGTCTTCCGCGACAACCGCCGCCTTAATTTCGCATGAACGTTGCACCGGATACCGCATCGCTTCCACATCGCCCGCCAGGATCTTGTCGGCGTTTGATTCCATATATGCAAACAGCGCTTCGTCCGCGATAATACCATGCTTGATGACTTCGGCCAGGCCCGCCCGAAGTTCCCGCGGCGGCAGACTGCTCAGGAAATCTAGGTCAACGACGACTGCGGAGGGTTGGTGGAACGAACCGATAATGTTTTTTGCAAGGGCGTGATTTACGCCGGTCTTGCCTCCGACACTGGAATCGACTTGCGCGACCACGGTTGTGGGGACTTGCACGAATCGTATCCCGCGCATGTAAATCGCCGCGGAGAACGCTGCCATGTCTCCGACCACACCGCCGCCGAATGCCACAACGATGCTGCTACGGTCCAATCCGGCCTTGAGAAAGCGACCAATGAAACTCTCGACGTTTGCGAAGCGTTTCGATTGCTCGCCCGCTGGCGTCATGCACATGACCGGTTGTACGCCCGCCTCGCGCACGGCCGATAAAATTGCATCACCGTGCAAATTGCCGACGTTCGAGTCGGTACATATAGCGACCGATCCGGAAGCGCCCAGTTCTTTCAGAACCGTCGGCAGTTGCGAGATCGCACCCCGATCGATATAGATTGGGTACGAACGGTTCTCGAGTTCGACTTGGACGGTCGTCATTTAAGGATTGCGACTTTCGTGGTCTTTGCGGATTCGGCCGCCTTTTCGCAAGCTAGAATAATGGCCAACGATTTTGCGCCTTCAATGCCGGAACAAAACGGTTTCTCCTGGCCGCGCGTAGCGCGAACGAAGCCTTCACTTACACCGAATCCCCATGAATCTTTGTACACACTTAGTGGTTCGGGCAACTCAAACTCAATCGTACACTCCGGATCGACGAGATTGGCAACGAGCGGTTTGCCCGGAATTTCGTTCACCCGCAGCGACCCATTCGCGCAGTGGAGAATCACGTAGTCTGCGTCCATACCTTTGGTGGTCCACGACGCGGTCAACGTTCCAATTGAACCATCGGTAAATCGTAGACACGACACGAAATTGTCCTCGACTGTTGCGCGCTTCTTCTCAAGGCGCGCAGTGAACGCGTTGACCTCGGCGACCTCCTTGCCGGTCAAAAAACGAATCAGGTCTGCTTTGTGGACGCCAAGGTCGGCCATCGCGCCGAACCGCGCCTGACTTTTGTTGAAAAACCACTTTCCCGTCGGACTCCAGTTTTCCGGCCCTTCATGCCCAAAGCAGGCGGC
The DNA here is from genome assembly GCA_029262095.1 of Candidatus Hydrogenedentota bacterium. GTDB lineage: Bacteria > Hydrogenedentota > Hydrogenedentia > Hydrogenedentales > SLHB01 > JAJDAB01. Next base: position 652 of record JAJDAB010000277.1, on the reverse strand, counting down.
GACGGTCAAGACCTTGCCCAAGATACCGCTATCCAGTACCTCTTTCGCTTTCCGGTGAACGGCAGACCGACGCTGACATTGATTCACCATCAGCACTTTCTTCGCGGCTTTAGCCGCGGCGATCATTCGTTTCGCTTCGGCGAGGCTAGACGCCATCGGTTTTTCCACCAGTACGTGACACCCCGCTTTGAGTGACGTGATCGTTGCTGCGGCATGCAGCACGTTGGGCAATGTAACGGTTACGCCATCAAGCGGCTCCTTCCGTAACATCTCTTTGTAATCCGAATAGACTGCTGCTTCGGGGGCAAAACGCTCACGCATTTCATGGGCGCGCGCGAGATTGGCGTCGCATAACGCCGCGATTACCGCACCCTCGTAGATGGCGTAATCCGGCGCGTGTAGATGTTCGGTAATGGCGCCGCAGCCGATAATGCCAGCACGGAACGGCTCGATATTCTTTCGATTCAACATAGTGGGTCCATCTCTGAGAAAAAGGAATTCGGCAATTCTAGTGGTGATCGGCGAGTCACGCAAGCGCAGCCGGTTATGCCCGTTGTTCCACGGATTGGGTGGGCACGCGAACATATGCTAAAATTGGTTTCTTCGTCGGGGCGTGGCGCAGTCCGGTAGCGCACCTGCTTTGGGAGCAGGG
>JAJDAB010000276.1 GCA_029262095.1 Candidatus Hydrogenedentota bacterium | reverse complement strand
AGGCTCGGTCTGGGTGAAGTTGGGGAACAAAGGGTAATTCAATTACAAAAATGATTATTTAGTATGTAATGAATTACTTATATATTTTATGAAACATAATCAGAACATTAAATGGAACGTGGGTTTGTAATTGAATGACTAAATCACATTGTGCACTGTTTTGAATTGTGGATGGTTTGTGGATGAATCCTTTTAATCCTGTTATCCCGTCGAAAAACGATTGGTCAGGATTACAGGATGGACAGGATTTGGAGACCTTCGGTCGTTGGCTTGGCACGGTTCCGCATTTCCTTCGGAAATGCTAGAGGAGACCGGCCACATTGTAAGAGGCGGCGCGGCTGTGAGACCGGCCACGGAGGGGTGACAATAAAAAGGACGGCACCCGAAACCGGGTGCCGTCCCAATCGAAAAACCGCGGTTGCGAGGATCGCGGTTCAAGGACAATTTGCGTGTGGCATTAGGGCGTCATCGGCGGAGGGGGGCAATCGCAGAAGAAGACGGTGACTCCGCTGGCCGCCAGCGCGGTCGTTTGAGCGTCGAAGCTTGGGCCGGAAACGAGTACGCAATCGACGGTGAGTGTATCGTCTGTATTGAAGCCGGTGTTATCGATGAGGGGCTGTAGGTCGTTTACGGCGTTGCCGCAGAGGTCGACCAATTCCAAGCGCGTCAGCGATTCAAGTGCAGAAATCTCAAAGACCTCCGTGTCTTCAAGATTCAGTGTGCGTAAGCTGATGCAGGTTTTGAGTGCGCGTAGATCGGAAATCGGATTGGTGCTGGCGTCGAAAAATGTCATTGATAGGGCGTATTCGAGGCCGGTGAGGTCGTTGATACCGACGCCGCTGATATCGAGTGAGAAGAGGCCGAGCATGTCGACCGACGTCACGGGTGTTAGGCGAAGGCCGAGTTTTTCTTTAACGATCGCCTCAAGTGCTGGGTCGTTGAATTTCACGAACACCAGCGAGAGCGGGCAACTGCTGAATAAGGTCATCATCCCGGTTAGGAGGATGGCGGTGGTAGCGAATCGAAGTTTTCTTGAGCGCATCGTTTGCCTCGTGATCTGAACCGTGTGGTTCACTATGCGCCCCCCTATACTGGGCGCCCCCTATTTCAAATTCAAAGCGGCCTAGCGGTCGGCCACCCCTCAGATTCTGGTCATTAGATTATGCTCTTGTTTCCCGAGTTTGTCAATAGATTATTACTTGTATGTTGACCCAATATTCGGAAGTGCGCCATAAAACATTGGAAAATTGAGATGGTAAGCCTGAATTTCGATCAATAATTAGTGTACTTAATAATGAAAAATGCCCGCCTTGGTTAGGCGGGCACTCTTGTCAACATGTTGAATCCGATGAGTATGGCCTACGCTGAGCGTTGCCGGGGTCATAGGGCAACCGAATGCTATAGGACACTCTCTACAGGCATCGGCTGACATTTTCCGTCTTCGCCGCCCAACGTATTGAGAATTGGGATGTTGACGGTCTTCGAGCTGAGCAGGGACGCCATAATAATCAGGACGTCGCAGAGCAGGTCTTGAAGAACGTTGGCGGACTTGGGTGTTGCTTTTGAGATGACTCGAATGTGATTCACGTGCGTTCCCTCCGTAAATGGCGTACTTTGTGGCGCATTTCGGGAACCGGCCCCGGGCGCCCCCCTTTGCCGTAGCTAACCGTCCGAATGGCGGACAGGCGGCTAGTTGTCAATAGTTTACCAGTCGACCTGAAATGTGTCAAGTATTTCTGGTCTGGTAAGAGTACCGGTGGCTTAGGAGTTCGTTTCGGGTCGGTGGAAACCTTCGATCGGGGAAGTGGCGCGGTTCCGCATTTCTTCCGGAATTGCTAGAGGAGACCGGCCACAGCGGGGAACTTGGATGAATCCTGTAAATCCTATTATTCCTTCAAAAAAATATCGGACAGGATTTGGAGACCTTTGGTCAGGGATATGGTGGGGCCGGCTCAAGACAGAACCGGCCCCGCCACTTGTTGTGATTGTGTGGATCGTGCGTACCCGGGCTATCCGATGGCGACGCCTCCTTTTTCGCTGGTGCTATTCGGACGCATTCGGCGGGATCGAGGACGAAGATTTTGCCGTCACCGATGTTTCCGGCTTCGGGCATCTTGAAGGATTTGGAGGACGGACTCGATAACGAGTTTCGGGTTGTCGTCGGGAATGAAGTGGCTTGATTCGGTGTCCACGATGTACTTGCCATTGGTGCTTAGTGCGGCGAGTTCTTTCTGGGATTTGAGCTTTGCTTGAAGTTCCTCCTTAGTGCCGTATTGTTCATCGCAGGTCAGCACAATCAGGGGAAGATCGCCGAGTGTTCCGAATTGACGCATAGTGAATATTGCCTCGTACTCGCGACGGAGGTTGTCGGACAGTTCGTTGAGTTGTGCCTCGCTGAGATTTGGAGGGGTCGTTATTCCTTGCTCTTTTCGTACGCGATAGTAGTCGAGGTGCGGCGCGTCGATGGATACAATGCCGACAACTTCGTTGCGAAACCGAAGCGTGTACTCCATTGAATAACATCCGCCTAGAGAATGGCCGACCATGAGATAGGGTGGTTCGATCTTTACCGCGTGGAGCAGTTCTCTTAAGTCTTCGGCGACCTGTAGACTCGTGCGGGGGCGTTCGGTTGGAGTGCTGCCTAGGTAGCCAGGGCGGTGATAGGCAAACACGCGTGCGTGCGCGGAAAGTTCATCGAAGACGTTCTTCCAGGTCTCCATTCCAGCACCAAATCCGGATTCAAGAATGATGGCGACGTCGCCTTCACCGGCTGTCTTGTAGGCGATTTTCTCGCCCTTGATTTCAATTCGTTGGAACTTTGCCGCGCCCCATGCGGTCAGCATGAGAAGACCAGAGCTTAGACAGATGGCCACGATGAGTGTTCTGAGGCTTAACACGGGCAACTCCTGAGGCGATGAATTTCTACACGAGTATCTTTTGTCAACGTAAGAATATGACGTATACCATTCTACTTGTCGGTATACAGGCCGCATTCCACGGCTTCCGGCTCGGCAGGAGCTTAACCCTCACACCTTATTCCCCGCGTTAGCAACAGAATCAAATTGCGTGAGGTTCTAGACATGCCTCAGAAGAGACAGCGGGGCCGTTTCTCGTGGTGAAACGGCCCCGCGGGTGTAACGCTTGTTTGGGTGGTGTGTGACGGGTTAGCCGATCGCGACGCCGCCTTTTTCGCTGGTGCGTATTCGGACGCATTCGGCGAGATCGAGGACGAAGATTTTGCCGTCACCGATGTTTCCGGTTTTGGCGCCTTGGACGATGGCGTCGATGGCCCTGTCTTCGAACTCCTGGTTGATGGCGACTTCGATGCGGACCTTTTTGAGGAGGTTCACTTCAAAGGGTGTGCCGCGATAGTTCTCTTCGTAGCCCATTTGCTGTCCACATCCGAGGGCGGTCATGACGGACATCTTGTTGATGCCGTTGTCGAAGAGCGCCTTCTTTACGTCGTCGAGCTTGTAGGGCTGGATGTATGCGATTACAAGTTTCACTGGATTCTCCTTGGGTATCCGGCCCGGTTAGGTGAGGATTTGGAAGCCGCCGTAGGCTTCCATTCCGTGTTCGCCAACATCCAATCCGCCGCGTTCCTCTTCTACCGAAACGCGTAGTCCAATGGTGTACTTGAGCGCGAGGAAGAGCAGTGCTGCTGCAGGGAAGCAGAACGCTCCGTAACAAACCACGCCGATTGCTTGGGTGACAACGCTGTGGTCGGCGCTGAAGATACCGGCGGCCAATGTGCCCCAGATGCCGCAGACGAGATGGACGGAAATTGCGCCAACCGGGTCGTCGAGTTTGATGCGGTCAAGTGCGATGACCGAGAACACGACGATGATGCCTGCGATGAAGCCAATGAGAATTGCAAAGTTCACTGACACCGCGTCAGCGCCCGCCGTGATTCCGACGAGACCGGCGAGGGAACCGTTGAGCACCATGGAGAGGTCGGGTTTCTTTTCGACGATCCATGTGGTGGCCATGGCACCGATGATGCCGGCCGCAGCTGCGAGCGCGGTGGTCACGAAGACGAATGACACTGGACCGGGATCGGCACTCAATACTGAGCCGCCGTTGAATCCGAACCATCCGAGCCAAAGAAGGAAGACGCCGATCGTTGCGAGCGGCATGCTGTGTCCTGCGATAGGCCTGATGGAGCCGTTGGAGTATTTGCCGAGGCGCGGACCGAGAATCAATACGCCGGCGAGTGCTCCCCAGCCACCGACGGAGTGGACCAAGGTGGAGCCTGCGAAATCGTAGAAGCCCATGTCGGAGAGAAACCCTTGCCCCCAATGCCAGGCGCCGGCAATGGGGTAGATGAGCGCGACGTAGATCGTCGAGAAAATGAGGAAGCTTCCGAGCTTAATGCGTTCGGCGACCGCGCCCGAAACGATGGTCGCGGCGGTCGCTGCGAACATGGCTTGGAAGATGAAGTCGGTGTAATACGTGTACGCACCATCGGCGTAGGCGGCAGTTTGGCCCGCTTCGCCCGGGTCTAGCATAGGACCGGCGAACCCGAATAGTTCCCTGCCCGCGATGATGAGGCTGAAATCGCCGGGATACATTAGATTGAAACCGCATAACCAATACGTGAGCAATCCGATGGCGATGATGCCGGTGTTCTTGAACAGGATGTTCACTGTGTTCTTGGCTTGGGTGAGACCGGCTTCGAGACTTGCGAAACCGAGGTGCATAATAAATACAAGGAATGTTGCGACGAGCATCCACGTGTTGTTGACCGTGAACATTGCGTCGGCGGCCGTAATAGGAGCGGCCTCCTCTTCTTCGGCCGCCGGTTCGACCGCCTCGTCTTGCGCAATCGCATCGGGCGCCGCGCCCAATACGAGGAGTCCTAGAACTAACAGGACTCCAATTCGTCTCCACTTCTCCATGATTTCTCCTTTCGACACCGAAGTGCTCTGGTATTGGCAGCCCGCGTGGCCCGCGCCGTAGATTCCATGTAGCTAGTTGTTAAGAGCGAAACTGCGTGTACAACTCCGCAGCGTGTGAATTCGCTTCATGGTGCGTTGAGGAGCAACTGTCGTGCCAAGTGATAGATATATAGATATATGTTAAAAAAGTTCAGTGATTTAGGTTAGATGTCGGTGATTGGACCGGGGTGATTCGGTGGCCGAGGAGCTACCGTTTGGTAGTAACGATTCGGCCTCAGTACCCTGGACTGGTAGTGAATCGCGTAGTGCCCGATGATTGCGCAGGGATAAGAGCAACTTGTAGGCCAATGATGGGTTGGGAGGTATGAGAGCTCGTAACCAGTTTAGGAGCCATCATTTATGATTCTATCTTGGGCTTTGAAAGGGGACAGAGGCGTTCCGCGAAGTAGGATTTCCTACTAAATGGTAGAATCGCAGTCGATACTCTACGCTTTGGTTCGGTACGTATTCGGTTCGAGAGCGTATTTTGACCGGCTGACCTGGGAGGCCGGTCGCTGATGCCCTGCGGTCTGCCGGGGAGAAATGGTTCTACCATTTCGTTGGAATTGGAGTGGTCAACGTTTGTGGGGTTTGGTGCGATTTATGGTGTGGATGCGCGTACCCGGGAAGATTCCTCACATTCGTTCGGAATGACGGTGATTGGGGCGTATGGCTGCTATGAGACGCGCGAGGTGCGGAAGTTCTTGTACTCGATGCCGTGCTTTTTTGTGCGCAGTCCCATGACGCGTTCGGTGAGGCCGAGGGTTTGGGCGGCTTTGGCTTTATTGCCGCGCGAACTCTTCAACGCTTCGATAATCATTTCGCGTTCGACGTTGTCGAGGGTTGCGTCGAGCGTACCGGCCATGACGGTGCCGGTCGCTTCGGCGGTTTGGAGCGTGGGGGGGAGGTGATGGCCGTGGACGACGTCGTCTTCGGTGATGAGGACGGCACGTTCGATGACGTTTTCGAGTTCACGGACGTTGCCGGGCCAGTGGTAGCTGGTGAGCATGTCGATGGCAGGCGTGGAAATGCGGCGGACGTTCTTGTGCGATCGTTGTCCGTATTTTTCGACGAAGAAATTTGCGAGATCGAGAATATCGGTTCGGCGATCGCGCAGCGGCGGTACGTGAATGGGGAATACGTTGAGCCGGTAGTACAAGTCTTGCCGGAAGGTTTCCGATTTCATCATCGATTCGAGATCGCGATTTGTTGCGGTGACGACGCGGACATCGACGCGGTGCGTCTGTGACCCGCCGACGCGTTCGAACTCGCGCTCTTGCAGTACGCGCAGTAGTTTTACCTGC
>JAJDAB010000275.1 GCA_029262095.1 Candidatus Hydrogenedentota bacterium | reverse complement strand
GTCGTCATCGCCGGAGAAGGTGCTGAACGAGAGCGCTGCGAAACACTCGCACAAGAGGGGGGCGGCCATGTACGATTTGTGGGCGCGTTGTCGCAAGAAGATCTCGTCGCCCATTTGCATGCATGCGGATTGTTTGCATTTCCGTCCATCGCTCGTAGCGAAGCCTATGGTTTGTCGATGTTGGAAGCGCACCTCTGCGGGAAGCCCGTAATTGCGACTAATCTGGGGACCGGTGTGGAGTACGTTAACGAACATGGAAAAACAGGCGTGAATGTGCCACCGAATGATACCGCCGCACTGGCGGAGGCGGTTAATACATTGATGGCCGATCCGCAGCGCCGTGCGGAGATGGGCGCCTATGCGAAGGCGCGCGTTCAAGAGTCGTTTACCGCGGAACGAATTGCAAAAGCGGAATTCGAGTTGTATCGAGAGGTCGCGGGCTCGTAATCGCCCGCTGTGAACGGAATGCAGAATTGGTATCTCATAAGCGCTTATGCATTGGGTATTTCGTTTTTGATGTCGGCGGCACTAACCGATGTCATGCGGCGTCTCGCCCACCGTTGGGAGTTTTACGATCACCCGGGCGAACGAAAGATCCAGAAAGAGCCGTTGGCAATGCTGGGTGGTGTCGCGATTTTCGTGACGTTCAGCGTGGTCATTGCGGGACACTTTGCGTTGTTAATGACCGCGCGCCCGTTCGGCGACGAGTGGTTAGAGTCACACATATTCGCGTTTTTGGGTGAAGACGTTCAGCTCAAACTTGTCGGGGTATTTGTTGGTGGGTTCTTGATGTTTGTGCTCGGTGTCGTCGACGACTTGAACGCGTTGACGCCAGAGAAAAAGTTGGTTGGGCAAATTATTGCTGCCGCAGTACCGGTATTAGCTGGAGTTCGTTTGGATATTTTCAACCCCTACGCGGCGTTGTCCATCGGCGCGACCATCTTCTGGATTTTGATGATGACCAATTCACTCAACTTCTTGGATAATATGGATGGTTTGAGTGCGGGCATAAGCGTAATCGCAGCGTTCTCATTTTTTGCATGTACGTTTCCCACGAATCAAACCTTTGTCGGCGTCATGCTAATGGTCTTCGCGGGATCGGTTTCGGGTTTTCTGTATCACAATTTTAATCCTGCGCGTATTATCATGGGCGACGCAGGCGCGCTCTTTTGCGGATACTTTCTTGCGGTGATCGCGGTGTTAAGCACGTATCACACCGCGAACGGCGTACCCTACAGCGCGAGTCTTGCAATTCCGATTCTGGCGCTTGGGGTACCTATTTTTGATATCGTCACGGTGGTCATTATTCGTTGGCGTCACAATGAATCCATCATGAAGGGGGACAAACGCCATTTCTCACACCGTCTCGTGCGAATGGGGATGACTCAGCGGCAGGCCGTTGAATTTATATATTTGGTTGCTGCGGTGACGGGATTGGGGGCGGCGATGCTGCCGCATGTAGGTACTGTTGGTGCGGTGATGATCATGGCGCAGGCTGTAGGGGTCTTTTTGTTGATTGTGTTGTTGATGAATACGGGCAATGACGAAAGTTCCGAGTTGTGAGTACAGCGACCGCGAAACGGAAAAAGGATACGTCCTCGACGACCGACGGTCCACGAAAATATTGGGGTGTTCCGCTCCGTGAATGGGTCACCGCCGTTGGCTTGGGCGTAATGATCTACTGGCGACCTTGGCAGGATGGCATGGTATTTCCGGGGTCAAACGCCGCCTTTCTACTCCTCATCTTACTGCTGTTCGGAATGTGGTCGGCGCTTGGATTGGTTCGTGGGACCGCAAATTTCGCGATGATGCCCACGTTGTTGCTCTTCGGATTCTTGGTGGCCGCCTGGCTGGCCGGGTTTGCTTCGGTGCAGTACCACGCGACTCAGGTTGCGCTCACGATTTGGTGCGGCCATGTCATGGTGTTCGTCCTCGCGTCAAGTTTGCGATCGGGAACCGCGATGGGGGTTGTTCTCGCGTTTGTCGTCGTTACCTCCACCGCCGAGGCGATTTTCAGCATTGTTCATTTGCAGTATTCGTTGCCACAAACGCGTTTGTACGTGAAAAACGATCCGGTAGGTGCGGCGCGATTATTCAGAGCCGAACTCAACCCTGCGTTGGTGCATCGTCTGGAAAGTAATCGCGCGTTCGGCACGCTATTATTCGCGAACGCTCTGGCCAGTTGGATGGTGGCATCGATTCCATTGGCGTTGTTCGGGTTGTGGTACGCGCTTCGCCGATTCAAATCGGCAACAGAGGCAACTCTCCCGAAGTTCGCGCATGGAATGGTCGTCGGAGTTGTCGCCGCCGCAGTGAGTATTCCAGTCCTGAGCGCTGCGCCTACTTTGACGGCTATGGCGAATATTCCGTTCTCGGATGTCGTCGTTGGTGTACCGTTTTCGCCTGCACTGATGCGTCTTCCTGTTGCGGGGATGGTCGTTGTGTTCATTCAAATTGTTGTGATTGGCATTGCCTTTGGCGTTTTCGCGGTGCTGTCAATGTTATTCAAATCGGGGAGCAAGCGTGAGGAACAAGCGACAGCCCATTCGATGATCGCGGGGGTGTTGACCGCGGCAGTTCTTTGCATCAGTCTCGCGGTATTGTATTCGCAGTTTCACTATTTCTATTTCGCAGATACGATAATGAGTGGCGGTCAAATGCAGATCGTGCGCGCGTCGCTCTATGAACCGATCATTCCGTTTCTGTTTTTCGTTCTCGTTATACCCGTTTCGGGTGCGGCCGTCGCGATTCGTGTGACTCGCCGACACGGCGCATCTTCGGCGACGTGGCTTGCCCTGAGCGCACTGTTTTTCGTTGCGGCATTGTCCCAAATCGTCTCAGTCTGTCTAACGTATTCGCGCGGGGGAATGTTGGCGCTCATCATTGCCGGTATAGTCACGATACTGCTGTTCCGTTCACGAAATTCGTCCCGTGAAACAGTCGCGAAGCTCAAGACGGCTGCGGCGGGGCTGTTGTTTGTATTCGCCGCCTCAACATTGCTCCACCACTCCGACGCGCAAGCGCAAACGCCAGCCGGGGAACCAGCCTCCAATCGCCTTGCTGCGGAAATTGATATCGAAGGCACGGACATGACCTTCAGCGATCTAGCAAATCCCAAGACTGTTACGCTGCGATTCACTTACTGGGCGGGTGCATTCGATATGGCTGTGGATAATTGGATGACCGGAGTTGGTCTAGGCAACTTCGGGGTCGCGTATCCGCAACATCAGCCGCCCGGTGACAGCGATACAAAACAAGTTCACAACGATTTTCTTCAATTGCTGTGCGAGACCGGCATCGTGGCTTTTATTTTCTTTTGTGGGTTTTGGACATGGTTCGTTGTGATCGGCGGTGTTCGGTTGCGGGCGATCGCGCGCTCCGAAAGCGGGTGGCTGATTGCCGGACTGTATGGGTGCGTCGTTGGGTTTGTCTTGCACGCGATTGTCGATTTCCCCTTTATTAATCCTTCGCTAGCGACGCTCGTTTTTCTACTCGCAGGGCTGTTCTGGGCGCAGGTGCAGGCCGATCAGCCGGACACAAAAAAACCGTTCATGCCCGTGCGTGTCGTCATGGCCGCTGGGCTTGTCTTTACATTCGCTGTTTTTGGACTGAGCGTCCGTCTGGGACATGTGGGCGCCGCTATAGGCACACAAGATGTGCGGCAGGACCGCATAAGAACCGCTTCGCAACTGGTCCGGGAAATTGAAGCGCCAGCGAATACGCCTTTGACTATTCCGGACAGCGTCATCGCCCGTCTGGTAGAAGACCCGGCGACCCGCAAGGCGTTCGGATCGCACTTCTATCATCCGCGTCCTGCGGATCCCGCCTGGGCACCATTGCCTCCTGGGGCGCCGATACCTCGTGACGCGCAACTGATGTTGACAAATATGCCGTTGATCATGTCTAAGGCGAAGGAAGCCAGTGCGCACTGGACGACTCGAATCGCAGAGGCGGACGCTGTACATCCGTACAACCCGGAAATCGCGTTTCATCTAAGCATCTGGTTCGACATGCTTTGGCGGAGCGGGGATAGCCCGGAGGACGGACTTCCGTACATTAAGCAGGCGGTTCAGTGGGCTGATCGAGCGGTTGAACGGAGTCCGCGGCAGGTTGCCTTCTATGACTGGCTGTTTTTGGTTCGTTGGCGTCAGGCCTTATCCGAGCCCGAGGTTGAAGACCAAATAACGTACTATAACCTTAGTCTGGAAGCGATCGACCGGACTGTAGAGCTTTACCCCATCAAGCCATATCTTTGGGATAAGCATGCCCTGGTTTATCTGTGGGCGGGCCAGAGTTTTGAATATCGAGAACAGACGGTGCGAGCAGAGGAATGTTTCGCGATATCGCTTAAGAGCCAGGAAGAAGCGTTGGCGATTCGTACTGCACAAGCCCGAGATGAGACTGACGAGGAGTCTTAGACATGCGTGTGCAAGTGTTGCATGGGCCCAATCTGAATTTACTAGGCCAACGAGAGCCCGACGTCTACGGCCATGTCACGTTGGACGATATTAACGAGATGCTTGACGCGGAAGCGAAAACACTCGGAATTGAATTGCGCAAGAGCCAATCGAATTCCGAAGGTGATCTGGTGGACGCCATTCATGATGCGGCGGGTTGGGCTGATGCCATGATCATAAATCCCGCGGCTTATACGCACACGAGCGTGGCTTTGCGCGATGCCGTCGCGGCTTCGGAATTTCCTGTCATCGAAGTGCATCTCTCCAACGTGTTTGCACGCGAAGATTTTCGTCACCATTCATTCATCGCGCCCGTCGCTGTTGGCCAGATATCCGGGTTCGGAAAAGATAGTTACCGATTGGCGCTACACGCTGTGAAAGGAATTGTCGAATCATGAGCGGTCAACCATCGGGACCCGCAGACGAATGTGCGGGTCGACTCCACGCGCTGCGTGAAAACTTGGCTAAGCCATCGTGTGACGCGTTCGTTAGCCTCATCCCCGCGACCAATCAATATCTCACCGGTTTTCGAGGTACGACTTCCGGCGTAGTTGTGACGGAAACCGAGGCGTACTTCCTCTGTGATTTTCGCTATACGGAACAAGCAGCCGATCAGGTGAGCGAGGCCTACGAGGTGCGCGAAATTAGCGGTCCGTTTGGTCAACGCGTATCGCAACAACTGCAAGATACGGGTTCGAAGCGGGCCGCATTTGAACCAGGATATACGACCGTTGCGCAGCGTGATGAGCTTGCCTCCAAGTTTGACGGTGACTTAATCGCCTCCAGCGCGGTGGTGACATCGCTCAGGGCATGCAAGAGCGTCGCAGAAATCGCGAAGATCGAGGCGGCCTTACAACTCAGCGAGCGGGTGCTGCACAACGTGACGTCAGCCCTTCGTCCAGGACAGACCGAACGCTCGGTAGCAGCCAAATTTGAACATGGTTTCAAAGATCAAGGCGCCACTAAGGCATCGTTTGATACCATTTCCTTGTTCGGTGCCCGGCCCTCACTGCCCCACGGAGAACCAGGCGACCAGGCCCTGGAAAAGGGTATGGGCGTTCTCTTCGACTTCGGATGTGTACTGAACGGCTACTGCTCGGATTTGACGCGTTGTTACGCCTTCGGTAACATTCCCGGTTCTTGGTACGAAACGATTTACAATCTTGTACTTGAGGCACAGATAAAATCGATCGACGCGATTCGACCCGGCGTACTGGGTAAAGAAGTCGATAGGGTTGCGCGCGGCATCATCGCGGACGGCGGTCACGGCGACCATTTTGGCCATGGACTTGGCCATGGTGTCGGAATCGAAATCCATGAAGGTCCGCGATTGAATCCCGAATCGGAGACGCCGCTGGAGCCCGGCATGATTGTCACGGTGGAGCCCGGCATTTATGTGCCCGGCCAAGGCGGCGTCCGCATTGAAGACGTTGTAGTCGTTACGGAAAGTGGGTGCCGCGTATTGTCGTCGGCCCCGAAGTCACTTGAGGTAGTAGATCCATGATATCAACCGCGGATTTTCGCAACGGCATCGTTGTCAAACTCGATGACGTTCTTTTCGAAATGGTGGAGTTTCAGCACGTTAAACCCGGCAAGGGCCCGGCATTCGTGCGAACGAAACTGAAGAACGTGATGAACGGACGGACCGTCGAGAAAACGTTCCGGGCCGGCGAAAAAATGGAAGACGCGCGGCTCGAAGAACAGCATTGGCAATATCTCTACAATGATGGCGATCTGTTTTACTTCATGCACCCGGACAGCTACGAACAAATCGAAGTTAGCAAAGACGTCGTCGGCGATGCGAAGCAATGGCTCAAGGAAAACGATCAGGCCATCATGTTGTTCTATGAGGGACGTGTGATGAAAGTTGGCGTGCCGATTAATGTCGTGCTGGCGATTACCGATTGCGAGCCCGGCGTGCAAGGCGATCGTGCCCAAGGGGCGACGAAGCCCGCCACATTGGAAACCGGCGCGACGATACAGGTGCCATTATTTGTGAATGAAGGTGAATCCATTAAGGTGGATACCCGTACAGGGCAATACCAGGAACGCGCCAACAACTAACTAATTCCCGCTGTGTACCTTGCGGCGAGTCTCGGGGGTGGGTCTATGGACCTCGAAAAACTGAAAGAACTGATCGCAATTCTCGAAGAGTCGGGACTCTCCGAACTCGAGATCGAAGAAGAAGGCAGCCGTATACGGTTGCAAAAGCCTAGTGTTCAGGCGGCAACCTATTCCGTTGCGCCGCCAGCGTACAGTGCACCGGCGATGAATCCGGACCTATCAGACGATGCCGGTACCATCACCGCTTCCCAAGCGACCAAAGATGCGATCGAAGATGGCGGCCTTGTGACAATCGATGCGCCAATGGTCGGCGTTTTCTATGCGTCACCCTCGCCGGAAGAAGAGCCGTTTGTGAAACCAGGCGACGACATTACGGTTGACCAAACGATTTGCATCGTAGAAGCCATGAAATTGATGAACGAAGTCACCTCTAAAGTTCGTGGCCAAATCGTTCGCGTGCTGGTCGACAACGCGGAACCGGTCGAGTTCGGTCAGCCGCTGTTCGCCGTTCGCCCGGTCGACGCGTCCTAGCCCGCGATGTTTCGACGAATCCTAATAGCCAACCGCGGCGAAATCGCGGTTCGCATCATTCGTGCGTGTCGCGAGCAAGGCATCAACACGATCGCGGTCTACTCGTCCGCTGACCAAGACTGTCTGCACGCGTCGCTCGCCGACGAGAGCATTTGCATCGGGCCACCCTCCGCGAAAGAGAGCTACTTGAACACCGCTGCCATTATCGCCGCTGCGGAAATTTGCGATGCGCATGCGATACATCCCGGCTACGGTTTTCTCTCCGAGAATGCTCAATTCGCCCAGGTGTGCCGCGATTGCCACATCGGTTTCATCGGCCCATCACCGGACGCGATTTCGCTCACCGGCGATAAGGCCAAATGCCGTGAAGTCGTTGCCGCAGCCGGGGTGCCGGTGGTGCCCGGAAGCGACGGCATCATTCAAGATCCCGCCGAGGCGGTGCGCCTCGCCAACGAGATCGGGTTCCCGGTGCTTGTCAAAGCATCCGCAGGAGGCGGCGGCAAGGGCATGCGCATCGCGCACAACGACGCTGCTCTGCAAAAGGCCGTCGTCGCTGCAGCCAACGAAGCGAAGGCCGCGTTTGGCGATGGCGGCGTGTACTTGGAAAAGTTCGTGGAAAATGCGCGGCATGTCGAAGTGCAAATTCTCGCGGACGAACACGGCAAGGCCATTACCGTTGGCGAGCGCGAATGCACGGTTCAGCGCCGCCATCAAAAACTGATCGAAGAAGCCCCTGCGTTCGGACTCACGAACGCATTGCGATCCAAATTAAACAAGGCCGCATTGCGCGCGACTAAGGCCGTCGGATATACGAATGCGGGTACTGCCGAATTCCTCCTCTCGCCCGATGGCAGCTTCTATTTCATTGAATTCAATGCGCGGATACAGGTGGAACACCCGGTAACCGAAGAAATTTCCGGCATAGACCTTGTTGGTCAACAGATTCGCATCGCATCCGGCGAGCCGATGGGATCCGTTTCATTCAAGCCGCAAGGCTGGGCGATCGAGGCGCGGGTCTATGCCGAAGATCCAGAGAACAATTTCGCGCCATCTCCGGGGAAAATTCGCCGATGCCACATTCCAGGCGGCCCGGGCATTCGCGTCGACAGCCACATCTTTCCGTCCTACACCGTGCCGCCGTTCTACGATTCGTTGATCGCGAAGGTAATTGCCCGGGGCGCGGACAGAGATCAGGCCATCATTCGTCTTGTTGGCGCGCTGAACGAATTCACTGCTGTGGGTATTCATACGACAGCCCGACTCTGTGCGACGATTGTTGACAGCGGCCGCTTCCGGCGCGGAGAACTGACGGCCGATCTCGTTGACTTTTTCGTGAATTAGAGCGAGTTTTAAACCGTCAGATATCCAGTCGTAGGAAACCATTTGGCAAGATGATATACTCTCGCCGCAATCGGTTTTGTTCGTCGTAGGGATCGGTTGCGTTGCTGTAGCTATTGAAGGCAACTCACCTTAGCGCAAAAGGCAGTCCGTCATGAAAATGTTCCTTCGTTTGATGTTTGTCGCCATCGGCGCGGTTGGCGCCCTATTCGTATACTTCGAGCTTCATGAGATCTACGATTTTCTCATCAAATACCTGCCCAGTGATAATTACGTGCGCTGGGGAGTTGTTGTCGCTGCGGTGGCCATTGGCGTAGTGGGATTCGTATTCAGTTTTCGTGGCCGGACCCGCGCCTCGCGCAAAATCGAATTTCAAAGCAAACACGGTTATATCGTCATTGAACTCGACTCCGTGCAAAAGTCGCTACAAAAAGCGATGTCCAAGTTGCCGGAGGTGAAAGATATCTCGCTGAAAGTCTTGCCATCGGACAACGACCGCAAGGTTCGCATCGTCGCGGATGCCGTCGTGAACAAGCCGCCGGGTGCCGGCATTCGTGAGACGGCTAGTAATCTTGAGGACAAACTTGCCGCATCGGCGAAACGCATGCTCGGAGTTGATGACATCGCATCGCTCGATCTCAATATTAGCCGCGTGTTGATGAATGTAAAGAAAGAATTTGATACATCGGTGGACGACAACCGCCTGCTCGAACATCAGGCAGCGCCTGCCGCAGCGCCGGTTACTCAAGCGCCGGCTTCCGTCGCTACGGCTCCGGCTCCAGCATCGGCCCCCGTGGCCGATCCACCCAAGTCCGAGGCTGGTTTAGAATCATCATCCCCCGAATCCGAAACGACAAACGGCGAATCGGGGGAAGAAGCAGCATCTGATTCCGAAACCTCAAAGGGTTTTTGGCGTTAATCTCAGTGCGCATACCGCCGATGTATTGCGAGGCGCTAGTCCCGCATGCGATACTCACGCCGTTCCAGCCGAATTGATTGAGGAGTAGACGAATGTCATCGATAGCGATTCCCAACCGTCGATGGCGCGTCCATACCCACTCCTAATCCCGTATCGTCCTAGGGCGGTGCAACCGGTTATTCTTTTCCCAATTGATCATCCGCGGCCACGCTGCGGAAAATGGAGCGGATCTATGTGTGCCCAAAACGATACCGAATTTGTTGGTTCCCTATTCGATATGCTCAAGACGGATTCCGATGGTCTTGTCGTCGCCGTCATTCAACACGCCGAAACGAAGCAAGTCCTCATGGTTGGCTACATGAACCGCAAATCACTTGAAATCACCCTGCGCGACAAGAAGGCCTGCTTCTTCTCAAGGTCGCGCCAGAAGTTGTGGTTAAAGGGCGAGACCTCAAACAACTACCTACACGTCAATGAAGTCCGAACGGATTGCGATGCCGATGCGCTCGTGCTGCAATGCCGGCCCGACGGTCCAACATGTCACACCAATGAGACCAGTTGTTTCTATCGCCTTGTCGCCGCCGATGGTTCCATTACATTGTCCGGTGACGGCGTCGCGACGGCATAGCGGGCGCAAATCGATGATTCATCCTAGTTTAGAAAACTTTCGCGACGTTGCGAAACCAGGCGCTTTGGTACCTATTTATGAAGAAATTGTCGCGGACCTCGAAACGCCGGTCTCGGCGTATATCAAGGTCTGCGAAGGGCGTCCGTACGCGTTTCTCTTAGAAAGTGTGGAGCGGGCCGACTCCATTGGCCGGTATTCTTTTTTGGGCGCCGACGCTTCGGTCGTCTTTCGGTCGAAAGGCAATGACGGGGCCATTATCCGTGATGGCGTGGAACACGCCTTTACGTCCGACGATCCGATGAATGAATTACGGGAGATCATGTCAGAGTATGCACCCGTGCCGATGGACGGACTCCCAGAATTTCACGGGGGCGCAGTTGGCTATTTGAGTTACGATCAAATCCGGTTCGTAGAAACACTTCCCGATGAGAATCCCGATGACCTGAATCTGCCGGATCTGTACTTCATGATCACGGACACGATCCTAATCTTCGATCATGTGAGCAACACGCTGAAGATTGTGTCGAATGTCCATGTCGCTGACGATCCCGGTTCGGCCTATGCTGCCGGCATCGAGAAGATCGCGAACCTCAAGAAACGGCTGCAAGCGCCGCTAAAAGTTCCCGAATTGAATACCTCGGCAAAATTGGAATCCGATGCGCTTCCCGAATCCAATTTTTCGAAGGAAGATTATTGCGCGATAGTTGATCGGGCGAAAGAATATATACGTGCGGGTGACATTTTTCAGGTTGTTCTCTCACAACGCTTTAGGCGCCCGACCGAATGCAGTCCCGTTACGCTATATCGCGCACTGCGGTGCATCAACCCGTCTCCGTATATGACCCTTGTGCAATTCCCGGACTGCACGCTTGTGGGATCCAGTCCCGAAGTGATGACCGCGGTCTCGGGGCGCCGGTGCCGTGTGCGTCCAATTGCCGGTACGCGACCGCGCGGAAAGACTGCGGAAGAAGATCGTGCGCTGGGCGAAGATTTATTAGCCGATGATAAAGAATGCGCGGAACACATCATGCTCGTCGATCTGGGGCGGAATGATGTCGGCCGTGTGAGTACTCCG
>JAJDAB010000274.1 GCA_029262095.1 Candidatus Hydrogenedentota bacterium | reverse complement strand
GTCGTTGTCCGAATTCGAAGCTGTGTTCGCGGCCAGCGAGATGCTCAGCATACCGTCGCCCGCGACATTCGATACCGTAACCGTCCGTGACGACGTGCCGCTACCGGAAATAGAAACCGTACCCGTCGCTGAACCGGTCTTATTCAGTGTTACGTTCGAAGCGTTCAACGTAATCGTATCGGCATTGCCGTACGAAACGACGAAATCAATGGAACCGTTTTGGGTCGTTGCTGGTGCAGGATTGCTGATGGCTGCCGTGACGATAGAACCACTGCCCGATATGAACTCGCGCGGACCAACGTCGAACGCGCCGCCTTGCGGGCGTGCCGTGCCAATCTGGTCCACACCCAACGCAACCGTCGTACCTTCATCAACGCCGGGACTCGTTTCCAACAAGAGATAACCGTCATCAGCGGTAAACGGAACACCGTCCGCGCCGTTGAAGTTGTCATAGTCCACGAACTGCGGTTCTTCGTGGATGTCGCCGGCCTTCGGTGTAAAGCCATCATAAATCGTATGAACGATATTGTTGCTCGAATCGACCGGCGAATTGTCGCCGAAATAGCTACGCTCGCTACGGTAAAAGATGTTGTTCTTAATGACGCCGGACGAACCGTTGCGCAAACCAACGGTAAAGGTATTGCATTTCGTGAATATGTTGTTAAGCACGACAACATTCAAGCAGCCGATCTTCGCGCTGATACCCCAATTCTGAGTGCCATTGAACACGTTGTTAGAGACGAAAATGTCGCGCACGTTACCCTGGTCATTCGACTCCATCATGATGCCCTGATGCACGCCTTCAACGACGTTACCGGTAATCGTGATGTTCTGCGTGAACGAATTACTGTTCAACGACCAGGTTTGAAAGCCGTCGAGGTGCGCCGTGCCGATGTCGGCTTGCGACGTGCTGTGAAACCAGTTGTTGCGCCACACATGGTCATAACCAAAGAAGCGCGCGTTGTCGACGTCGTTGCCATTTCCGAAGTCTTTCAACTGGCGCACTTCGTTATGCTCGATCAACGATCCACGACCGCCGATATTGATGCCATACTGGCAACGCTCGATCAAGTTGTAGCCGACATATTGATAATCGTCGTCGCTGTCTTTCGTGTGAACGCCCGCATCCGGAATGTCATGAATGTAGTTGTCTACAACTTCAACGTGATCGCTGTCCATGCGAACACCGCCACCGTGCGTATGCGAATCGAGTTTTTCAATCTCAAAACCTTCGATGCGCAGGTAGTCGCAGTGGGTGGTGATGAACCCGTCCATCTTCGCCGTGCGACGGGGCTCGGCGCGAAACGTGACTTTGTTTCCTGCCGTTCCCGAATTCGCCGAGGTGAATTCAATGCGATCGCTGTACACGCCTGGCTTCACGATGACCGTGTCACCAGCGCGAACGACTTCCGCCGCCTTGCTGATTGTAAGGAACGGTGAACTCTGCGAGCCGCTATTGCTATCACTCGCGGAGGGGTGAGACTTGTCCACGTAGAGCGTAGCGCCCCAGCTTATCGGTGACAGGCATATCGCCGTTATCACCAAGACCCCGAACACCTGCCAAATGGTGTTCCCTTCAAAGTGCTTGTGGGCAAGCCGCGATTTCTGTGCCCTCATGTATTCCCCCTCCTTGTCCGTATTCGTTACCCGCAATTCCTGCGCGGGGTGTTGCATCTCTATTGGCAAGGTCGGTGCCAAGGAGTTTTAAAGATGGCATCAGATTGCAAATCGCTGATATGTAATAACTTATGGGTCGGCAATTTCTTGTCACCTAATCGACTTAGTATTGTTGACTACCGAAAACTGACGGCTTTCCGTCGGTCTGCCAGATAACCCTCGCCATCCGTCACCTTTTCCCGACACCGGACAACCGGAAATAGACCACCCAATTGCACTTACAGCCATCGCCGGAATTGGATGGTGAACTGACGGATGCGTTGCGCGGTTGGCGTCGCTTAGCTATCCTGCCGCCGCTTTTACTACGGTGCGGCCAAAGGGGGACCGCGCCGCCACTAGAATTGGTCCATGCCTAAGCCCGCACTCCGAATCGACGCCATCCCAGCCCGAGAACTCGAAGCGTTTGCTGAGAGCGCTGCGGCGGGCGAAGGCGTAGTCCCGATCACGCCCCGGCGTGCCCGGTCGCATGCGGCCAATCCAAATGCCGACCGCGATGAAATCGCGCTATTGGTGGCGTTCGACGGCGATCGGTGTGTCGGCTTTCGCGGCATCATGGCGGGAATGTTGTATTCGCACGGCGAATCGCGACGCATGCACTGGTTTTCATCGTGGTATGTCGACCCTGCCTATGCCAAGTCCGGCGCAGGTACGATGCTGCTGATGCGCGCGATTGGTCTGAAGTACGATTTAGCGGTCACGGGAACGAGTCCCGAAGCAGACGAAATGTATCGCGCAATGCGATTCAAGGAACTGGGTCCGCTGCATTACGAGGAAGTCTTTCTGGATGCGTTGGACCCGTTAGGATTTCCGTTCTTCGCCCTGGGAAAGTGGCTCGAAAAACGTGGAAAATCCGCGAAAACTCTCTTCAAGATGGCCGACCTGTTACGCCCCATCGCACAGCCGCTTCTTAAACGGATTGCGTATGGACTAATCAAGCCTGTCATCCCTTCGGACGTTGTCGGCCGCGTCTCAAACGTGTTTGAAGATCAGGCGGTGCCACCAGACCCCAGTTTCCATCGCGATCCGAACACGGTGAACTGGATGCTTAACCATCCGTGGTTCACGGAAAACAAGAATGATGCCGTGGGCGGATATTACTTCGGCGATTTCCGGCCCGTGTTTCGCTACCACGTCTATGAACTCGAACGTGATGGTGTGCCGCTCGGAATGATCGCGATATCCGCTTCGCGGAAGTCAGGAAGGACGACCGTCAAGCTCTTAGACTGCTCGCTGCGCAGCGAGCAGTCGCATTCGGCGGTTATCACGCAAGTCTTCGAGGTCGCGGCACGTTTTGGCGCCGATCGGATTCTATTCCCAGCCGAGTATAAGACTGTGCTGCGTCGTGTAACGCCATTCGGTCGCCTTACGTTTACACGCACACGCACTTATTTCTGTCGACCGAAGAAGAAGAATAGTGTGCTAATGCCGGTGCTGGACGACGTACATCTGCAACTCACGGATGGGGATTGCGCGTTTTCATGAGTCTTGTTGATGTTGCTATTGCGGCAATTCCACACGCGTTCGCTGCGGCGCTCGTTCGCCGCGATGTTCTCGTCGCCAACTATCATCTCATAGCGCCCGCCGCCCCGGCACATGTTACCGGCATCCTTCCCCACAAGACGCCTCAACAATTCGAGCAAGACCTGTTGTTTCTCAAAAACAATTACAATGTGGTCTCGTATTCGGACGTTCTCGCCGCGCGCAATGGCGACGCAGCGTTGCCAAATCGAGCCATGATGATCACGTTCGACGATGGCTTTCGCGAGTGCTTCGAATTCGTGCGGCCTTTGTTGCTGAAACACGAACTACCATGCACTTTTTTCCTCATCACCGATTCAATCGACAACCGAACGCTCGCGTATCCCAATCGAACGGCGCTTTGCCTTGATGCGATTCAAACGAGCGATACACATTCGCTCGCAGATATTCGCAACGCACTTAAGACCACCCACGATATCGATTCCGGCCCGTCACGTGACGAGCTATTTCAGGCTGTACGCGCGCTGACCATCCGCGATGTCACCGTGCTGGATACATTGGAGGCCGCGTTGGAAATTGATACAGCCGCGTACCTCGACGAAACCGCACCGTATCTAACTCCGGATCAAATCCAGGAAATGATCCGAGATGGATTTGCCTTCGGCGCACACACCCGGACGCATCCGCAGTTGTGGCTCGTCGACGACGAACGCCTCGAATCGGAAATCACGGAATCATGTGAGGCGGTATGCGCAATCACCGGAGAGACGGCGGCACCCTTTGCGTTCCCGTATCGGAGCAACGGGCTTGCCCGAGAACGTCTCGCCGCGATCCGCGATCGCCATGCCCACATTGGTCTAGTATTCGACACGCACGGCTACGTCCGCGACGCATCATTCATGGTGCCCAGACTATCCTTCGACGACCCTGCCGGCGCAGGAGAGAACGGTTCAAATCTCGCGGAGGGTCTGAAGCGGGGCTACATCGCGCAAGCAATAAAGACGTTGCTGGGAAGAGGTAAAATGGGATAGCGATTCGCGGATTCTATTCTTGACTACATCACGTCTCCGTCATCTGCGACAATAGTCACATGCTTCGGCGCGTCATGTACATCCCCCACATCAAAAGAAAACGTGTGATCGCCTTGCGGGCCTAGTCCCGTTCCTTGCAACCAACGCAGACAGGGCGCATTTTTTGCCGTAGGCACCAACTCAAACAAGACTTTCGAAGCCCCTTCGGATCGCGCATGCTCGATGATCGTGTGCAACATTGTCTCCTCGACACGACGCCCCATCACGCGGCAACTCAGAAGGTAGTCGGTGACATACGCAACGCCATCTCGCAGTTCGACGCTCGCCAAACCGGTCAACCCCGCGCTACCGAACCGGTCATCCACGCGAAACGACCAAACCGCACGCCCCGGCATTTGACTCCACGCCCATAATGCCGATTCCGTCATTCTGCGCGTTGCAAGATTCATCTGATTCGTCTTGTTTAGCAGCTGCGTTGCCCGCGGCAGGTTCGCTTCGTTCAAGCGTTCGACCGTGACGGTCAGTGCGAGACTCGCCACCCAATCGTCCAACGAACGGGCCGATTGTTGCCCATCGCGACGCTGCCGTTCCGCTCCATACATCGTTGTGCGCTTACGATCTTCCTCGCTCAACCCCGGCGAATCGAAACACCCAAGACTCAACAACGTCGACGCATACAACAACTTATCCTTTGGCCAGTCCGGCACCAACACTTCCGGCAATGCCTCGGCGACGCGCAGACGTTCGGCTGG
>JAJDAB010000273.1 GCA_029262095.1 Candidatus Hydrogenedentota bacterium | reverse complement strand
CTCCACCTCCTCGGCTTCGACCACGAACAATTCACCTACCGCTACGCCGGTCGCGATTATCGGTTGACGGACGTGCACGGGAACGTCGTGCATGACCTCATTGCGTAAAAACCGCTCACCGCTCGCAGCCAATTCGTAGCTGCCGGGCATTCCAATGCGGGATAACCGCAGCCTGCTTTCAAGCCCATTCTGTTGACGTTACTTGAATCCATCGGCACGAATCCGGCCATATGGCCGCCACGCGAGGACATGAATGGCTAATCCTAGTCCACAATCAGCGCACCAAAATTGAACGAGTACTATTCCTTCTGGCGCACATTACATGACTAGCTTATGTCGTTGCATCAAATATACGTCAAACGAGCGCGGAAGTGGAATTCAGAAAGGAGATCGTTTACGCTCGATGGCTTTACGGGTGTGATGCTTAATATAGGTAAGTCCAGCTGATCGCGAGTTGAGAAAAGGAACGGTAAGATGCCGAAGGCGAAAAACCATCCAGAATTCATTTGGCACCATAGAGTCCATGAGGTTCGCTTCAGCGAGTCGTTGATATACGTTCGCATGGGTTTCGAGAAAACGTTCAACAAGAAACTTATTGTTGAGACTCTCGATCACTTTTTTCGCGTTCATGCCGCAACCTACTGAATTGCAAGCTGCTAAGGACTATGTAAAGAGATTGGTCGACCAATTCACCCGGCCCAGGCTCCACCTATCGGAATTCGCAGTCTATACTGGTGCCGGTGCGCATGCGCTGTTGTTTAAGGGGAAAGTCAAATTCGAAAAATACGAATACCTTTCGAAGAATATACTCGATTGGGCTAATAGCCAAGGACTACGCAACCAGACGAAAACCAGCACATTACTTGTCGCTGGTAGCAGTCATGACAAAATGCTAATCCAGGAGGGCGCGAGGATACAGCGCACACCACCGGCACGAACATTGGCAGGCTTAGCAATGCCAAGTACTGGGCTTGAGGAGGGGCACGAAGTCGAATTCAAAGGTTCAATCGAAACAGACATGAATCGATTGTTCCTCGGAGACGGAAAGCGAGAGAAGAACGATGATCTGAGAACGTCAATTTTGAAGACAATCATAGCATTTGTGAACAGCATGGGTGGGACTTTGGTCATTGGCGCGTTGGAAAAGGAATTCTATTCGAATTGTGACAGATTGGCAGGAAAATTTCCAGAATTGGATGAGTTGTTCATGATTGGTATCGAGGAGGAGTTAGGCTTCAAAAACTGGGGAAAATACTTGGAACACTTGCGCAATCTCATTAGAGATCGAATCAACCCAGCGAGCGAAATAGGCCATTGGATAGAAATCAAAAAGGAGGTCTATGAGGGAAAGACAATCGCAATGGTTCATGTTGGCTGTCAACCTGCAAGTCCTTTCATGCTGTACGATTTAGATGACACCGTCTATTATCGCGCGGACAATACAACCCAGATCCTACGCGCGAACGAGTTTGACGGATACAAAATTTCGCGTGCCGCTTCGTTACATTGAACTTGAACCGAAGATATGGTACAGTAATAAGCGGTTTCTGTGCCGATTTGGAAAGAGACCCTTCAAATACAGTCCTTGAAACAAGGCCGGGGTGACACAGAAGATGCACGTACGATCACGAGAATCTACAGTTGATGGCATAGATTTCAGTCGTGGCACAATAAGAGAGCGTTTTTTTCCTGGCGCCTGGGCATTCGGTGAGGACGTTCTACGAGAATTATCCGACGATCAACGGCCGACATTCTATGTCTATTATGCGGACAGTGCCGAGTTGAAGCTCGCAAGATCAGTGCAGCCTCGCTTCATAAATGTCGAGTATGTTGAAAGATTGATCGATGCCGGTAAGCCCGAGTGATCCAAGCGCATACTCTGGCTAACTCCACCTCCTCGGCTTCGACCACGAACAATTCACCTACCGCTACGCAGGCCGCGATTATCGCCTCACAGATGTGCATGGGAATGTCGTGCATGATTTGATTGCATAAGAGAATCGTCCTTCTCTCCATGAGAAGGTTTTGTCAACAGACGCCGCGGCGGCTTCGGATTTCCTTTTGTCACAGTTTGCCGTCCTTCCATTCGCACTCGTGTTGGCCGTGGTTTTGGCCGGTGCAATTTAGGGCCCGGCGTTCGGTGCTGCATCCTGCGAAACGGCCTGTGATGGTTCGGGCCAGGAAAGACGTCACCGGGACGCGGCATAGCGCGTTTGTGGGCATCCTTAGCGTTTGATCGTCTGTTGGGCGTCGGTCTCCTTGTATTTCGTCTTCTGGGTTCGTACTTCCTCAGCGCATGGGCTGCGGGAAAGGTTCGTAGACTCGCCTGTGGTCCATAGTCGGTGCAAGAGCACGGCGAGTATTCGGGCGAGGGCGACGACGGCTCTTTTCTTGGCGTTGCTTCCACCGCCACCGGCCTTTTTCAAGCCCCATTGGCGTAGTGCGGTATCCGGACCGAAGGGGCCGAGAATGTAGTGTGCGCTGTTGACGAGCAATCGGCGCACGAAACTATTACCGGCTTTGGTGATGCGTAAATGCGGTTCGCTTTCGCCCGATTGGCGCCGTTTGGGCACGAGGCCCAAGTAGGGACCTACCTCACGGCTCTTGGCAAAGCGTTCAGGCCGATCCAGCGTGAGCACGAACGCCAACGCAGTAATGGGTTCGACGCCGGGCACGCCGCGCAGCACTTCGGTCTCGGGGTAGCTTTGAGCGCTCACCGCCTCAATGCTTTTTCATGGCCGTTAATCGTCTGTGTGAGTTGCGCTATCGTTTCGAGCACCGGCGTCAACGCCGCGCGTAGTGCTTCGGGAATCGTCGCTTGGACCTTGGTGCCAAACGACCGCGCCGAGCACGATGGCAATCGTTCGCCATGCACTTTGACGCGCTACGCACGTGATGGACGAGCTTGGTGCGCGTCTGCACCAATGCGTCACGCGAACGGATAAGTTGCAAGTCCTGCTGCGCGCGTTTTGCGCGATGCGTCATGCTCATTCATGGTCGGTCTCCTATCTTAGGAGCACCCCCGTGGTGACTCCGTGTGGCCTATCAGGCCACTATAAGTCCCGGTCTAGGGAGACCGACCTTCTCATCCTAACTGCGAAAGCGGGAATCGAGAGTTTTGGTAGAAGCCCTTTGGATTCCCGCCTTCGCGGGAATGACGACTAGTTTCAGGGTTGTGGCCGGTCTCCTCCAGGACTTTCGAAGGAAGTCCGGAACCGCGCCACTCTTGCGACCAAAGGTCTCCAACCTCTACCGCACAACCCGCCCCCGGATTTTCTCATACGTCTGCCAAAACTTACGCAGACGGTCTTCCACGCGCGGGTCAATTGTCACCGGCGAATATGCCGACTGCACATACAACTGCGTCAACTCAGCCGCTTCATCTTTGAGCGCGTTCAGCTCTTTCGGAAACGACTCCAAAAATTCATACGGCGTTTGCGCCTCATCACGCGGAACACCCATGTCATACGCGAGCGCACACAACGCGTCGTAGCTCGTCGCGATGATGGACCGCGGATCGCCTTGGTCGCCATGCGCGAGACGCGCAAGCGGATTCACGAACTGCGCGCTTTTCGATACCGACTTATCCACCCGAATGCGTCGTGTTCGCTCCGGGAACGTAGGCAGCCGTGCGAAACGTTGCAGAATCTCATCCAGGCGATTGAAAAAGCGCACGACCCACTGCGGATACCGTAGCCGATTCCGTGCAATCGCAGCAGCAGCGATGCCCACTCCGCGAATACTACTGTACCCCAGAAAAATTGCGAGCACGATGAGCACGCCCGTGCCCACACGCTGCATGAACCGTGCTTGTTCTAGTTGGTCCACTACCGGAGTCACGACAGATTGCACTTGGAATGTCGAGTCGCGTGTCCAGTAATCCGTCTCGTGCTCTTCGATGAACGCAAGATCCGGCAACCCAGGCATCGGCAACGCAGCCGCACCAAACGCGACCATCACCACCATCACACTCCCCAACCCCAGCCAAAATGTCCCGATTCCCGCAGGCATTGGAACGCGTCGCGCACGAAAATACTCCCGTAATCCGCCCAGACTCGTAAGCATCAACAAACTCAGCGCCGCGACCGTGTAACTGCCGATATAGAAGTGCCCGGCCAGTATCATTGGTCGTCCGCCGTGTTGCACCACGCGTAGTCCCAGGGCAAACACGACCATTACTGGAATCGAGAAATAGAAAATCGAAATACCCGGATGCCGCTTTTGTAATCGCTGCGTCGTCTCCAATGGCGCCGCGGCTTTCTTTTTCTCCGGCTCTTTCCAATCCAACGGGTCGATGGCATCCAGCGTCATTTCCGGCATTGCCGCCTTTTTGGGCTTTACTTTCGACGCCTTCAACATTTTCCGCGCCGTACCGGTGAGTATGCCGACATCACCCGCCGTCGTATTCTCGTCCACACAACATTCATGCATCAACCGATTCACGAGCCACCAAGTGAATATCACGATAGTCAGATTGAACGGCAACGCCACACGCGCATCACCCATATACCCTTTCGCAACCGAGCCCACGCCATACCAAGAAGTCGATGCAATCGTGTACAGAATGACCGCCACGAACAAGCCGCCAATGTAGACATACGATTCTTCCGACCCTTCACGCGCGATCAATCGGTTCAACGCCACTACGCCGAGGACAAACATAGTCGCAAAAAAACGCAGGTTCTTATCGTGAACCTCGGTGTAGACATACCGCACATCCAACAAGAAGTAGACCGCCGCCCAAACCATGATGAGAATCATGAACGGCGTCGTGAAATCGATGAGTATGTCGGTAAAGGTTCGATGTTGATACTTCGAAACCCGGTGCATACTCTTTCCACCGGTGAGCGAATGGTAATCGGTCGGCGCTTCCGGCGCGGCCGCGCGTTGCTCACGCGTAGGCGCAGCCGTCAGCGAAGAGAAGTCGCTCGGCCCTTCGTCGAGCAACGACTGCGGATCTGACGGCGGGTTCGACCCCGTGCCGTTACCGTCCGATGCGTTGTGGGGCGATTTCATGTAAGTTTCGCTCGTGTTCGATGTGAAATAAATCGATTCCGTGTGCGGCCAACAACGACGCCGCCGAATCGTATCCACGTTTGTTCTTGATCAAAAATACCGTCACAGCAAACCCCGAATACTTCATCGTTGCCAACGTCTGCGCGAGGTCATCCGTCACCATCGGCAAGATCGGCAACAACGCGGCGTCCCGAGGCAAACGCGGAAACTCAGCCATGATCAACGGCCCCGCATCCAAAGCGTCCGTGGGCAAAACACGCGCCAGATTCTCCACGATGATTTGCGCTTGGTCCGCACCCCGCCGCGTCGGTACGGCCAACGGGTTCATGCGAATCGACTCCAATTCCCCGACAACGCTTTCTTGCGCATCGCCTCGCGTCAGCGTCTGCCGCGACCGCACATCGTACTGCGCGACTTCCGCCGCATCCCGCGCATTCGTAATCATCCCCACCTGCTCGCCCGACATCTGCAACAAATACGCCAACGACGCAGCAGTAGTAATCGCGAGTTCCATCCGTTCTTCCGCATCGTCGCCCTGGTAACACGCTTGAAACAGGTCCAGAACAATCGTGCCGCCCAAGACGCTCGACGGTTCACTCTGTTTAACGAACAGTTCCCCGGTGCGGGCAGACGCTTTCCAATGAATCCGATTCAACGGGTCACCAGCCACATATTCGCGCAAGCTCGAAATCCGAGTCGGGTCTTCGTAAATGCGATTGCTGATGCGAACCGGCCCCTGAGGCCGCCGCGACGCAACGTTA
>JAJDAB010000272.1 GCA_029262095.1 Candidatus Hydrogenedentota bacterium | reverse complement strand
TATGGAAATAGGGTGCTGAGGCCCAGATACCGTCGAGCGGTTGGGCGAGATAGCCTTTGGATTCCAGGTCGATCGGGTGTTCGCCGTAGTACTGTAACCATCCCGCATTCGCGGCCTCACGGCGGTCCTTATAGATCGCGGAAAAGCGGCGCGGGTCCGTGCCCACTTTGTCGATGCGGACGACTTTATTCGGAAACTTGCCCTCGGGTCCGTAGGTGCCGTGGCACTCGGAACACGACCGTTCGAAGTACGCTTTACCTTTTGTGGCCAACGCTTGGTCTACTGGGAATGGATACTTCGGCGGTTCGAGTTCTTCGATGTACTGTTGGATGTGCACGAAGTTCGGTTCAAACGATTGGAACTTCTCATCGGAAAATGTAGGTGACATGGCGAACGGCATCAATTGCCGTGGCGTTTTCGGTGCGAATGCGTCGCAATAAATCATTTCTTTCTTCTTGTAGTTCCACCACGCCGGTGGATTCATGTCGTGGTGCAACAGCAATTCCGGATGTTTGGCGTATTCCATCCCAAGTTTTGGATCGCGTAGCGCCGCGAAGACCGGCGCAAAAATTACGGCGTTGGTGAAACCTTTGTGATGATTTAGCGGTGTTTGAAATGGCGCTTGCGCTTCTTTCACTTTTTCAGGATCGCGGCCCGATTCCAGGGCACGCAATTTCAGGATGTCCGTGGCGACTGCGGTGAGATCGATGTGCGTGTTGCCTGCGCCGAGTGTCGTCTTACCCGCGACTTTGCCGCCGTGGCAGACGAAGCAGTTGGTGACCATGCCGCCCTTACCGTCCTGTGTGTAACCCAGCGGGAGTCCTGAGTCATCATTGATGCGCTCAGCCCAACCGTAGCGTTCGAACGTCATGTGCCGTCGTTCTTCCGGTGATGCTGCTTCTGCTGTTGCGCGTTCTTCCGATTCCCAGACGGTCCAGAGTTTTGCGATGTCCGCTTCGCGCATGACGGGCGCGGCCATCGGTTCGTTCATCAGGATTTCGAAACCCTTTGCGGCACTGGGTTCCAGACCGAGATTCATTTCGGCCTTGTCTAGCACGCCTTCGACTGGAAATGTCATGAGCGCTAAAAAGGCGAGCGCGGGTAGCGCAGCCAAAGTGAATCGAAGACGGGAAATGTGATGGCGCATGGGCCGTGCCCTCCTGTTCAGCCGGTTGATCTGCGTTAGCCTGACATAAGTCGGCGCAAACGTCCAATAGAAGACGAGCCCGTTTGGAAAGGTAGATTTGAGCGCGTGGTCCCGTATCATTGGGAAATGGAGCACGAGTACGATAAGGAATTCGAATGAATAGAAATCGATATACGCGTTTGATAGTAGCGGTTGTGATTGCCCTCATTGGCCAGGTTGCCACGGCATTGGAGCCGAAAATCATTGGCTACTCCATGAACCCGGCGTCCGCAATCGTGCTTGATCACGCCTCGAAGTACATCACGGATCTGGTGTACTTCTCCGTTGAAGTACGGGCGGATAGCACGGTTGATGAAAGCGGATTAACCTCCGAAGGCTTGGAAGCGGTTCGGGTACTCGTCGAAGATCGCGGTGTCCGTGTACATCTCGCCGTGGGCGGATGGGGGCGATCGGAGCACTTCGCCGCGGCTTGCCAATCCGCAGATTCGCGCACCAAATTTATTGAAACCCTCATTAAGATCTGTAAGACCCACAAATTCAGTGGGATCGATTACGACTGGGAATTCCCGGCATCCACGGACGAGAACGCATTGTATGCCGCGCTCATTGTTGAGTCGAAGAACGCGTTTGTTGACGAAGGTCTCGAGTTGAGCGCCGCGTTTTCACCGTGGCAAAAATTTGATCCCGAGGTCTATGAAGCGCTCGACCGCGTACATCTCATGGCGTACGACAATAGGGATAAGCATTCTACGCTCGACGACGCAGCGAAGGCCGTATCCGGATTTTTGGCGAAAGGGGTGCTGCCCGAAAAACTCTTTCTGGGCGTTCCGTTCTATGGCCGTGCAATTGAGGACAGCGAACAGTCGATTACTTATCAAGCCCTATTGGCGAAGCACGATCTCACGACGGAATCGGATGAAGTCGATGGATTTTACTTCAACGGGCCCGTCACCATTGCGGCGAAAGTGCAGTTCGCGATTGATCGCAAACTAGGCGGCATCATGATTTGGGAACTCGGGCAAGATGTCACGGACCATCGATCGCTAGTCCGAACGATTGACCAGACCATCAATCCAGAAGAATAGAAACCGCGCCCTATACCGCGTCGGGATCAAGGCCAAGGTGTTCGACCATGTACTCGTAGTACGGGCCGTCTTGCAGGAATAGTAGATAGATTTCGTGGACGAGGTGGATGAGTTTTTGCGCGCCGTATTCGAAATCGCCGTCGAGTACGGTGAAGGTGATTGCGATTTCGCCGCCGGTATTTCGGTATTTCACCGCGACTTTTTCAGGATCGATGCGGCGGTGATCGGGCAGTGATTCGGCTTGCCGGTCGTTCACGAATTCTTTGAACGATCGGTACATCGCGGATTGCGCGGGCACTTCGGGCAACACGACGGGTATGCGAATGGTCGCCCGACGCAAGTCGAGGATGACATCGAAGAACCGGTCGCGATGCCACAACATGCGAAACGTCGCTTTGCCACCCTTTGCGCCGATCTTGCTGAAGCCACGAAAGACGCCGCGCTGGGCGTACGCTTCGAGCGCGCGCGCTACGGCCTCGGATGCGTCGTTCGATGTCTTTGTGCTAGTTGCCATCTCAATAAGACCCTAGTGTATAAAACAACGCCGCCCCTCAATAGGTTCGAGGGGCGGCGACTAACAACGTTACATCATTGCGCCTAGTGCGAGAACGCGCCCACGCCCGGCTGCGGATTGAGCGATACGCCTGGCGGATAATCCCGCTGCGACGTGAACTCTTTTATCGCCTGCACGTTGATCAACGTGGACATGCTGTCATTCGCTGCTGCGTCATAACTGCGTTTCAGCGCGGCGCGCAATTGATCTTGCGTGTGTACGTATTCGCCGCGCGCGCCAAGGCCTTCGGCCAACTGGTCGTACCGGAGATTTTCTTGGAACAGGTACATGTGCATCGACCGTGCGGAACGTACCGCGTTTGGCCACATGCCCCATGAGTTGTTGTTGTAGACCAAGGTAATGAGCGGAATTTTGTACTTCGCCGCCGTGTCTAATTCGAACATACTGTAGGCGATACCCGCGTCGCTGGTGATGCACACGCCCGGCGCGCCTTTGTATGCCGCTTGCGGACCAACGCCGCGTTGGACGGCCGCCGAAGCGCCGATCATCATTGCCATGTCCGGGCCGATAGCCCCGTATTGATACGCCGGCACAATGCCTTGCGCCGGGCGAAATGCGCGCAACCAACGACCGGAATACAGTCCACTGGTCCAACCGCCCGAACCGGAGATGGTCTGCTTCGGGTCAATGTCGCCCTTATAAAAGAAGTCGTGAACTTCTTTACACATGACCGCCGGATGGATCGTATTGGTATCTTTGCTGTATTTGACGCCGAGATCGTAATCCGCGAGATGCTTGTCCTCAAACTTCTTTCGTGCACCCGCGATTTCATCCGCCCATGCGTCACGCTTTTTGCTCGGCAACAAATCCGCCAATGCTTCGAGGAAAATTTTCTCGTCGCTGACAATACCCAGATCGAGCGGCCAATTCCGGCCGAGGTCTTCCTGTTCCGGATGGACGCGAATCGTTTTCACGTCGGGATTAAACCGGAACTCGCCCGGACTCGGCATACAGTATTGACCCACGAATACGATTAGGTCGGCACTCATCAATGCGTCTGGCGACAAGCTAAGCGATAGCCGGTGATCGTCGGGGAAATGTCCACGTGTTGGACCCGAGCCCACGACCGCGAGGTCGTGTTTTTCCGCCGCCTTCATCAACGGCTCCCAGGCCTTGCGCTGGAATACGCCTTGGCCCGCGACCAACAGCGGCCGTTCCGCTTTGTTGATCATATCAACGGCTTGTTCGACTTCTTTGGTTGAAGGATGGGCGCGCGATTCGGTGCGGTATTTCGATTTGTCGTAGTAGTCCGTCAATTCGGACGAATCTTCGAACACGGCCCGGGCGACTTCCGACGGAAAATCGAGGTGAACCGGACCGGGAACGCCGGACTTCAACTGGCGAAAAGCGTAGCCCCCGTATTCATGCACGCGATTCGGTGCAATTAGGCGTTTGCCGTATTTCTTCATGCCTGTGGTGGTGGGCTGCTGATAACCGGTTTGAATAAATGCCTCGCGATCGTCGCCCGCGAGCCGCATGTTGCTGGCCAATACCAACAACGGCGTCCGCGCCGCGTTGGCCGATGCGATATTCATGATCATGTTGGTGAAACCCGGTCCTTCTGTACCGGACGTCGCCGTGGTCTCGCCCGTGGCCCGCGAAAAACCGTCCGCCGCGGCACACATCGCGCCTTCAGAACGGCCGCCGTAGGCCGGGACGCCAGCAGCCGCAATTGCATTGATCACGGTATAGTTGCCGGGACAACAGAACATTGCGGCGAGTTTTTCATCGACACAGACCTTCGCGAACACTTCGGCGCCCGTCATGCCTCGTCCTTCGAACGTGCTGACTTTCGGGTCTTCGGCCAAGTTGTCCGGGATTTCCTGCGGAATGACAATCGATGGGATGTCGAGATCGGGCGCATCTGCAGCAAAGGCTTTCGAGGTCGCACCGACCGCCGCCGCTGCCACGCCGGCTCCTGCCGCCGTCGACCGAATAAAATCGCGCCGCGAGAATCCGTCCGAGGGTGTTTCCTGTTCGGCGGGTTTCGATGTTTCGTTCGTCTTCGTGTCCATAACGTATCCCTCCACCTGCTGGGTGTTAGTTGCCGTCGCCCTTTGAGTCTTTTGTCTTTTCTTTTTCAACCAATTCCGGCTGCAATTTATCCGGCCATAAACTTTGAATGAA
>JAJDAB010000271.1 GCA_029262095.1 Candidatus Hydrogenedentota bacterium | reverse complement strand
CTTTGTCCTCCCCCTTCCAGGGGGAAGAAACTTGGTAGCGAGTGATTTGCTACGTGATTCTATTTATCCAACAAATCGAGGAGACGTCTGGTCTCGGCTTCGATTCGGTCGATCATATCTATTGCCGCTTGCCGCGTTTGTGGGCGGCCGTTTCCGTGTAACTCTTCTGCCAATCTCAGCCGTACGCCGTCTAGCGTCATTTTCTCGTGTCGTAGCAATTGTTTGATGCGCCGGACCACTTCGATATCGGCGGGGCTGTAAAACCGCCGGTTTGACCGATTTCGTTTGGGCCGGAGTTGGGTAATCTTTGCTTCCCATTGGCGCAGGACGTAAATGGGTACATCGACCAATTTACTGACCTCGGAAATACTGTACCGTCGGTCGGGAAGCTCACTCATAGTACGATCTTGCGGTGCTTCCAAGCAACCAATCCCCCGTTAGTCTGTCATTGCGCACCAATCTTGCGGCTTGAGGTAAAAGTCCGTCAACTCCGCTTCGCGCGTGCCCGGTTCGGGATGCCAGTCGTAGCGCCATCTCGCTTCGGCGGGCATCGACATCAGTATCGATTCGATGCGTCCATTGGACTGCAATCCGAACAAGGTGCCTCTATCATACACCAGATTGAATTCGACGTAGCGGGACCGCCTATACAGCTGGAAATCGCGTTCGGCATCCGTGTGCGATTCGGCACGGCTCGCTTCGACGATGGGGCGGTATAGATCGGGAAACGCTTTGCCCAGGGCTTCGATGAACGCGAAGTCCTTCACGCGGTCGTCGCGCATATGGTCGAAGAACAGGCCGCCGACACCACGCGTTTCGCCCCGGTGGCGAATCAGGAAGTAGTCGTCGCACTCGGTCTTATGTTTGGCGTAATCCTGTCCGTGGACCTTGCACAAGTCGCGAAGCGCCTGATGAAATCCGATGATCTGCTGTTTGACCGGATACACCGGCGTGAGGTCGATGCCGCCGCCGAACCACCACACGTCGCCCGCGGAGAAGTGTCGCACGTTCATGTGAATCGTCGGCACGTGCGGGTTCCAAGGATGCACGACCAAGCTCACGCCGGTCGCAAAGTAGGGTGTGCCTTCAGGGATGTTGAACTGTGTTGCGGCCGCGGTGGGAAGGGAGTCCCCGTGGATAGCGGAGAAGTTCACGCCGCCTCGTTCGATTAGGTCGGAGTGTTCCCAAATTCGCGTGACGCCGCCACCGCTGCCCTTGTCATACGTCCATTGATCTTCGTGGCACGCATTGCCGTCCGCTTCGGTCAGGAACGTGGTGATATGATCGTGGACCCCGCGCAGTCCGTCCGCGATTTGTTCTTGTGATGGTTCCACAACTACTCCAGCGGAGCGTCTTCTTGCGTATAGACCGTGAGGTTGGTGAGGTCGCGTTCTCGTGCGGGAATGATGCGAGATCCCAAGTAGCCCAGTGTGAACATGAGAGCGTTGCCCAACGTCGCGGTGTAATACCCGTCGATGTTGTCGAGCCAGGCGATGCGTAAGGCGTCGGGGAACGCGCCCAAATCTTTGAATGCCATGTAGGCCGTGAAGAGTATCGTGAAACCAATGCCGGTGATCATTGCCCGGTCATCTCCACGTTTCGTGAAGAATCCGAGCATGTAAAGGCCGAGCAATCCCGATATCGTAATTGACTGAAGTTTGGTTGCGGTGTCTTGCAGCGTCTTTGTTTCTGCTTTCGTCAAGATGATTGCACCACCGATCATCAGTATCGCAACGATAACTGCAATCGTTCGCGCGGCGAATAGGTAATGCCTGTCATCGCGGTCTTTGACGAAGTGGCGGCGATAGAGGTCGACGACGCCGACGGTTGAGATCGCGTTGATACTTGAATCGAGTGAGGACATGGCCGCGGCCAGCGCAGCGGCGATAACCAATCCCGCGACACCGACGGGCAATTGATTCAGCATAAAGTGGGGGTAGATTTTGTCGGCGGCTGGGCCGTCCGGCTCCAGAATTGCTTGGGATAAGTCGGTGGGGTTGGCTTGATAGAACACGTACATGGCCGTACCCAAGAACATGAAAAAGACCCAGATGGGAATGCTGGTTACGCAGCAAATCCACATCGCCTTTTTCGCTTCCCTCGCGCTGGATGATGCGCAGTAGCGTTGCACGACATTTTGATTGCAGCTGTATTCAGTCAGCCAGTTCGTCAAGCCGACGAATATCATCATCATTGCCGTCTTCTCGGTAATGGAGATGTTCCATTTGGCGTCAGCGAGCGTGCCCGCATTAGGACCGGTGCTGATGTATTCGGCGAATCGGAATTTGCCAGCCTCACTGGCAACGGAAAATATTTCGCCGAATCCGCCATCGAGTTGGGAGACGATGATGCCGAGAGAGAGGATGCCGCCAAAAACCAACACGATGGTTTGGGCGACATCGGTCCAGATTACGGCTTCGATACCGCCGACGATGGTGTAGAACGAAACGATCGCGCCGCCGATGACGACGCACGCTACGGGGTCTAGTCCCGTTAATTCTTCAATCAACGTCGAAATGAGAAAAAGGATTACGCTGACGCGAACCACTTGCATGATGATGAACATGCTCGCGCCGTAGACGCGCGTAACTGGGCCGTAACGTCCTTCAAGGTATTCGAACGCGGTCGTGACTTTGGACCGTCGGTAGAACTGCAAGAAAAACATCGATGCCGCTAGGATCGCGACAGGTAGCGTGAACGCGGTAAGGAGACGAAGGTAGGCCGTCTTGTAGGCGTCGGCGGGGTACGCGAGAAACGAGATGGAACTGATCGACGTACCAACTAGCGATATACCAATCGCCCAACCGGGAAATGAGCGGTTACCGAGAAAGTAATCTTCGGTGCTCTTGTTACGACGCGCGAACCAGAGTCCCACGAATACAAGCGCGACGAAGTAGATGATGATAACTGCAGCGTCGCCTGTGCGAAGGTTCATTGTGTAATTCGCCCCATCCCAGATGATTCGAGTTCCCGAGCGTAGCATCGTGTCCAACGGCGTTCAAGGCCCGGGCCGCAACCGATTGTGGAGCAACAGGTTGTGCGGTATACTCGCCGTTCCTCCGTGGTCGTGCGCTACAGCGTTCTTATTCGATTGGCGATATGGAGTGCGGCGGCTTGACGCCGCTTTTCCCTGCAAGGCTTGCCTTGCCTATGACGCGAGCAAGCTCGCGCGGTCAAAGCGCAGGCAAGCCTGCGCACTCCATATGATGCCGATCACCGGACTGTAGTTGATGAAGCGTGGGTTGTGTTCGATAGCCGTAGCTGGCGATCGGAAACTCGCTCACAACATTCGCGTGAGTAAATAGCGAAAGGATTGTTATGCCTTCGTTCAAACTTGGGTTTATCGGTGTTGGATTTATCGCGCGGTTTCTCGGCACCGCGTTGAAATCGGTGCGCGGCGTGGAGCTAACAGGCGTCTACGCGCCGCGCCGGGCGGACGAATTTTCGGCATGGGCACAGGCTGAGGGTCTTGGGCCGTGTACACCCGTGAAGGATGTCGCGGCATTATGCGAAGCGTGCGATACCGTCGCGGTACTCGCTCCGAACTTCGCGCGGGTCGAGCTCGTTACCGCGATCGCTGACGCAGTGAAAGCGGGTGCGGAATTGAAAGGGGTCATTTGCGAGAAGCCCTTGGGCCGGACCGTCGCGGAGGCGGAAGCGCTGGTAGCACTTGCGCGTGGTGCGGGATTGAAAACGGCCTACTTCGAAAACCAAATTCACATGAAGGCGATCAAGAATGCCGTTGCTCAACTCAGGCCGCAACAAGAAGCGATGGGGCCCATAACGTTGGCGCGATCTTCGGAAGAACACGCGGGACCGCACAACGGTTGGTTTTGGGATCCGACACAGCAAGGTGGGGGAGTGCTGTCCGACATGGGGTGTCACTCCATCGCCGTGTCATGGTTCGTACTGAACCCACCGTACAAA
>JAJDAB010000270.1 GCA_029262095.1 Candidatus Hydrogenedentota bacterium | reverse complement strand
CTGATCGTGAACAAAGGCCATCGCATCGGCGTGCAAATCTCGTCGAGCAACTATCCACGCTTTGAAGTCAATCCGAATACGGGTGAAGACTTTCCGAGCGATGAGGGTGAGTTGCGCATCGCGGAGAACACGATTCACATTGGCGAAGAGTATCCCTGCGCGATCATCTTACCGGTGCGTGCGGAACCGTAAGCCCGCGCGTCTCGCTCCGGCGTGACCGGTCTCCTAACCACGCCAGTTTTCGGAGACCTTCCGGTCAAAAAGGTGGCGCGGTCGGGAGACCGGCCACAACGCCGCTGGACGTGAAGATCGTCTTTTTAACGTATCCGGCTGTCTTCGCCGTTATTCCATAGGTCCGCGTTGGCGCCGAGATGCTTCCTGACCGGCGACGAAACGAGATCGAGTTCCGTTAATGCATCTTCTGAAAGCACCAACGCCGCGCCGTTCAGATTGCGTAGCAACTGATCCGATCGGCGCGCACCGACGATGGCAGCAGTTACGCCCGGCTGTGCGATTAGCCAGGCTATCGCGACGTCGGCCATCGTCGCATCGAGTCCATCCGCAATACGCCGCAGATCAGTGAGCATGTCGAACAACTCTGCTTCACACCCAGATTCCATGTGCCGCGTTTCTTCGCGACTCGACGCGAATTGCCGGGTCCGCCTGCGCATGACGGGAATGTCTTCAACGCAATCCCAGACGCCTGCCAGTAGCCCTTGCATGAGCGGCATGTAGGCGAGGATGCCGACGTGTTTTTCCTGACACGTTGGTGCAATGTCGAACTCAACGGCGCGAAATGCGAGGTTGTACGCGACTTGATTCGAAATGCAGTCCGCGTGCGAGCGCCATTCGCTCAAGTCCTGCGGCCCGAAGTTGGACACGCCGATGGCGCGAATTTTACCCTCGTCCTGAAGACGCATCATTTGTTCGCAGGCATCCTCGACGGAGACGTTTCGAATCGGCCAATGAATCTGATAGAGGTCGAGGTAATCGGTGTCGAGTCTGAGCAGACTCGCCTCGCAGGATTCACGTAATGCGCGCGGTTCACAGTTTTCCGGCCACACCTTTGAGGCCAATAGAATGTCGCCGCGACGTGTCCCAAGCGCTTTACCCAGAACACGTTCAGATTGACCGTCGCCATACATTTCCGCGGTATCGAATAGCGTAATCCCCGCATCGAGTGCCGCATGCACGGTCCGCTCCGCTTCAACCGTATCGGTCTCACCCCAAAATCGTGCGTCGCCTAATTGCCACGCGCCGAATGCGATAGCGGATACGTCTAGATCGAATGTGCCCAGTTTGCGATACTGCATCGTGTTCGCCGAGTCCTTTTTGCCCGAGGCCTGCATGGCCGGGTGAGAAATAGAATAAAGGGTTGGCGGGCCGCGTCCAATACTTGAAGCAGTAACCGAGGGTTTGGATATGAGAACGTTTTGTATGGGCATCGCAATAACTGTGGCCACCGTGGCTCACGGACAAGCCGTGATCACGTCTCCCTCGACGACGGTGAAGCCGCCCGCCGCGGGTGAAAGCGTGACCATCGAATCCATGGGCTTCGGTACGGAGTTTGCGTTCCGTGGCCCCGACTGGGCCATTGAGAAGTACAGCGACCCGCAAGGGCGTTGGCGTGCGCGTATGACGGCCAATAATGCGGTCGTCGCGGACCTCGGCAATTGTGGAGAACGCGCGGAGTGGATGCGGTTTCTCACATGGCCATTGGAAGCGAGGAACCCAGGTCGGTTACTGGGCGTGTTGCGATACGAGGGTGGTGCGCATGGTTCCGATGCGTTCGATATCTTCCACCTCGAAGAAAGCTACCGATCACTTCTTGACGTAGAAGACGATTTCAACTTCCGAGGCCTCCGCGATGTAAACGCGGACGATTGGCCGGAAGTTATTGGTGTATCGCGTACGTTTGCCAACATGATGTTTCTCAACTACGAGCGAAGCCCGTTTCCGCTGATGGTGTTGGGGTATCACGAGCCTTCGAAGCAATACGCATGTTTGAATTTCGCGTACCAAGATGCGTTGGTCGCGCGCGGCCGTGCGCATCGCGATCGGTTTGAAGCGCATCCGGCGAGTGCGGTGCCAATCATTTACAGTCGCACCGACACCCGTCAGCAAGAACCATTTTCGTTGTTGCTGCAGTGGGTTGTTTCACTCGCCTACATGGGTGACGAAGAGGACGCTTGGCGATATCTTGGCGCGCATACGTCTGGCACGACGTATGCGTGGGCCAAAGACGAAATCGAATCGTACTTGGGTCGCGATCGGTATTATCAACAAATGAAACGGATTCAGCCTGCAAGCGTTCCCGTCTCTACAACTCCGTAATACGCGCACCGTCGACCAGTTCGTTCTTGGGCTCGGCGATGATCGTCTGGTCCAGTTCGAGTCCGCTGATGATTTCCGCCCAGTCGTCGTTTTTCAGTCCAAGTTCGACCGGTGTCAGACGGGCCTGTGTGCCATCGACTGCGAAAACCGCCCAGCCGTTGTTGTGACGAAACACGGACCGCTCCGGTACCGCCAACGTATCAGCGCTCTCCTCGGTAATCACTCGAACATCGACGCTGGTGCCCGGGCGCAATGCAATTTCGCTGTTGTCGAATTCGATAAGTGTCCGCACGCGCTGTTGTTCGATGCCCAGGGCCGAAATCTTCATGAAGCCGGATGGATACACTCGCTTAACCGTGCCCATTATCACCTGATCGCCCAATGCTTTTCCTGTGATTTCAACGGTGTCGCCTTTCACAATGTCGACGACTTCTTCGGAGAGGATGTCGCACTCAATTTCGATGCTACTCACATCGCCGATCTTCATGATCGGTGTGCCGCTCATCATCACGCGTTCGTCTTCGACGTATTTCTCCAGCACGATACCGTCCACAGGTGAATTGATTTGCGCTTTTGATAGGTCCGTGCGGATCGATTCGAGTTGTGCGTTGATTCGATCTATGTCAGCGTTATAGGCCTCTCGCATAAACTCGTTGTCGTCGACGGACCCGGTTAATCGTTCGGAAGATAGCTCAGCGACCCGAACGATTTTTTCCGTGGCCGAGATGGTCAGATCGAGCCGGGAAACGGTGTCTTTCATGTTCTCGTGCAGGCGTGTTGCCTCGTCGAGTTGTGATTGCGGAAGCGCGCCCTGTTCAAACAAACGCTCAATGCGGCCGAGTTCTTTGCGGGCCTCGTTGTAGTTGGTCTCCGCAATTTCTCGTTCTTTTCGAACGATAGCAAGATTGTCGCGCGCTTCATTCACCCGCACTTCGCCTGTCATCAGGTCTTCTTCTTTGGGCTTTTGCACGTCAACACCGGAGATTTGCGCTTGCACTTGTGCGAGTAACGCTTCGGAGGCCTTTATTTGCTGCTCCAGCGGGAATTCATCGACGCGCGCGATACACATGCCCGCCTCAACATCGTCCCCGATTTCAACATCCGGCGCTAACAACGTTCCGGAAATCGGCATAGCGATAATGAACTCATCGTCTAAACGTGTCTTCGCATCCTCTGCAATAAATTCGCGCACGGTTCGCTTCGTCACATCCGTCATTTCCACGGGCAACGGGTTGTACATCAGCGCGAAGATTGCCCCTCCGCCGACCGCCGCGACCAATACACCAATACCGATATACCGCACCATAACGTACTCCTTACTCGCGGGCTTTCAGCACCTCGACCATGTCGAGGTTGCGGATCTTATGCCGCACCGCGAAATTCGAAATTAGAACAAACGTCGTAATCATACCGGCCGTAATTAGAAAGGTCCGGTCTTCAAGGTGATACGGCAAGCGATACAGCTCTGTGTCGTACGCCCGCACCAACAACTTGCAAATGCCAATCCCTACAGGAAATCCGAGTAGCAG
This sequence comes from Candidatus Hydrogenedentota bacterium, assembly GCA_029262095.1. GTDB lineage: Bacteria > Hydrogenedentota > Hydrogenedentia > Hydrogenedentales > SLHB01 > JAJDAB01. Next base: position 2,975 of record JAJDAB010000270.1, on the reverse strand, counting down.
GCCAACGCCCGCCAGTAAGAAATTCTCAAGGTAAACAATGCGCCCGACTTCTGACACGCTGAACCCAAGAACGCGTAGCGAAGCCAGTTCGCGTTGTCGTTCGGTGAGGGCAACAGTTGTGACGTTGTAAATCACCGCGAACGAAATGATGCCCGCGAAAATCACCAGCATGAAATTCATCACACTCATGTTTTCGGCCAACGTATTCTTCAGATTCTGATACGAAACTTCCTTGATTTCGATGGATGACACGCCGGGCACGTCTTTTAATGCTTTGTTCAAAGCGCTTTCCTTGCCTTCTTCTGTGCGCAATAACACGGTATTCACCGCGAAGGATTGATCCACCACGCGGCTCAACTCTTTCAGGTTCATATATCCCGAAGTGCCCAAATACTGTTTGACCAGCTTGCTCACCGTCACGTCCGTCTCGCCGGTAACACGGCCCTGGAGTGGTTTCAGTGTCACGGTATCGCCCGGCACGACATCCAGGTCACGGGCCAAACGCATCGACATGACCAAACCGTGTTCGCCGATATCCACGGGCCGGTGTTGATCATCGATGAGTTTCATCATCGTGGCGCCGCGCGGCAGACCAACGACGACGGTATCTTTCTTTCGCCATGTTGACCGAATTTCAAAAGGATATTGCAGCATCGGTTCGGCGGCACGGACGTAGGGGAATCGCGCCGCTTCGTGCAATGCACTCTTTCCGCGCTCGATTGGGAAACTAACCTTTACGTCTTCGCGTTGGGATTCGCGAAACTGAAACTCCAGCATGTAATCCATCGCATCAATTGCGAAATAGCCCATGATTAGAATTGCCGAAGACACCGTTACGCCGAATACGCTTAAGCTTGCCCGGAAGCGGTTGCGCGAAACGTTTCGCACGATCATCTTCCAGGTGAATGAAAGATTGCGCCAGATTATGGTGATACGTTCGATAAGCGTGCGGTTCGCGGTCTTCGGGGCTTCCGCGCGCATGGATTCCGCGGGGTCGATATTGGCGGCTTGCCATGCCGCCATCACCGCGCCGAGTACAGCAAAGATGACCGTCAGCCCGAAGGATCGCACTAGAATATCGGGATAGTCCCGCTGCTCCAGTAATGGGAACTGATAGATGTCGACGTATACGCCGATGATCCAACCGCCGATGACTTTTCCCAGAACGTAGCCCATCACACAGCCGAGGAATCCCAGCACCAGCGCGTACTTGATGTAGTACCCCGCGACCGCGTAATTCGAATACCCGTAGGCCTTCAGCAATCCGATTTCCGTGCGCTCCTTGCGTACCATGCGATTCAATAGCACGAGCAAGATCAGTGATGCGATCGCTAGGAAAATGGTCGGAAAAATCTTCGCCGATACTTCGAGGCCGCGAATTTCATCGGACAAGAACCGATTGGATATTTGGTTTTCCTTCTTGATTTTTACGAACACGCCGTATGGATCGAGAATTTCTTCTGCTTTGTCCAGGATTTCGTCTAGCGCGTCTTCGCTTTCTGCAGTGCCCACAATGTTGTTGCAGGCCGACCGCATGCTCAGCGCGGTTTCCGCGAACTGCTCGGGTACCCACAACACCCCAAATCGCTCGGGGCTTGGGATCAACTCTTGGATGTTGCGGATCATGTACACGTATTCCGGCGAAAGGCCCAGGCCGACAATTCGCAACGAATACTTCTTATTGTTTACGGTCACGCCGATACGGTCGCCCAGATCGAGTCCGTTCTCGAGCGCGAACCGCTCGCTCATGATGACTTCGTCCTGCGCGTTTGGTTCGAAGTATCGACCGCGCGAGATGTGGATATCGTTGAGGACGTGCAAATGCCGATCCGGCATCGAGACGATTTTTCCGATGCGCGGTTCGTCCTCGCCTTCGACGTCGACATTTACTTCATCGGTAATCCGTCCGCGCACACGGCGCACGCCCGGGATGGTTTCCAGTTTGAATATCGCGGTCTGTGGCGCGCGTTCGAGCATAATCTCGAAATCCGCGAACCGGTATTTCGAGTAATACGTATCACGCGTTAGCGTTAGGTTGCGGTGCACCGAATTCACAGCAATGTACGCTGCGGCACCACCCATGATAACGGCGGCGATCGCCAACGCTTGACCGCGCGTCTTCCAAAGCGTGCGAAACAGTTTCTTATTTAGGACACTGAGTTTCATTGCACAAAGTCAGACGACTACCATTCCAGTTCGTCCACGCCTTTTGGCGTTTCGTTCACAATAATGTCGCGGACGCCGCCGTCGTGCATTCGTACGACACGGTCTGCCATACCACCAATATCGGCGTTGTGCGTAATGACGATAACGGTGGTTCCCATTTTCCGGTTCACCTCGTGCAAGACCTTCAGCACAATCTTTCCTGTGGTGAAATCCAACGCGCCGGTGGGCTCGTCACAGAGCAGAATCTCCGGCTGTTTGGCCACGGCACGAGCAATCGCGACACGCTGCTGCTCGCCGCCCGATAACTGCGCGGGAAAGTGGTCGCGACGTTCTCCGAGTTGAACCAAGTCCAATACATCCGACGGCACCAGCGGGTTGGTTGAAATTTCCGTTGCCATTTCCACGTTCTCTTCCGCCGTTAAATTTGGCATGAGATTGTAGAACTGGAAAACGAAGCCGATATGATTTCGACGGTAAACTGTGAGTTGCGACTCTTTGTATGCGCTCAATTCTTGTTCTCGGAACATCACGCGACCGTTGGTCGGTGTGTCGATGCCGCCGATAATATTGAGCAGCGTACTCTTGCCTGAGCCGCTGGGCCCAAGAATGACCAAGAACTCACCCGCGTACACGTCCAGCGACACACCGCGCAGGGCTGATACGGTTACCTCGCCCATTACATAATTCTTCGTAACGTCATCGATCGAAAAGATTTCGTCGCGTTTCGTTGAGGGTTCCACTGAGGTTGTCATCATTTAGTGCTCCAATAAATCCAAAAACGATTCGGCCATCGTTTCCCAGTTGGCACG